>NZ_JBHVET010000611.1:0-5424 GCF_042802135.1 Kitasatospora sp. NPDC057512 | reverse complement strand
GGATGAACGTCGGCGGAATGGGAACCCCAGTCATGATCCCCTTCGACGAGGGCCGCGCCCGGCTGCTCCTCGCCCAGGCCTGCGAGTCGGCCGGGCTGGCCGCCCCCGACGGGGCCACCCTGCTCGCGCTCGGCGAGAACGCCGTCTTCGACCTCGGCGACCCGGCCGTGGTCGCCAAGGTCGGCCGCGGCCCCGAGCTGTACGACCGGGCGCACCGGGAGCTGGCGCTCGCCCACTGGCTGGCCGGGCAGGACGTGCCGGTGGTCCGCCCGTACGACGCGGTGGCGCCCGAGCCGCAGCTGGCCGACGGCCACCCCGTCACCTTCTGGCACCGGCTCGCGCCCGCCGTCCGGCCCGCCCGCCCGGTCGACCTCGCCCCGCTGCTGCGCGCCCTGCACCAGCTGCCGCCGCCGCCCTTCACCCTCGGCCGGCGCGACCTGCTGGCCCCGGTCGAGCGCTGGCTGGCCTCCGCCGAGGGCCACGTCGACCCGGCGGACGTCGCCTTCCTGCGCCACCGCCGCGACGCCTTCGAGGCCGCCCTGCCCGACCTCCTCCCACGGCTGCACCCCGGGGTGATCCACGGCGACGCGCTGCCGCGCAACGTCCACGTCGGCCCGGACGGGCCGGTCCTGCTCGACCTGGAGTTCATGGCGAACGACCTGCGCGAGCACGACCTGGTGGTCCTCGCGCTCAGCCAGGACCGGTACGGCGTGCCCGCCGAGGAGTACCGGGCGTTCACCGAGGCGTACGGCTGGGACGTGCGCGAGTGGCCGGGCTTCACGGTGCTGCGCGGCGCCCGGGAGACCGCCAGCGCCTCCTGGGTGGCGCAGCAGGCGGCCAGCAACCCGGCCGCGCTGAAGGAGTTCCGGCGCCGGGTCGACTCGCTGCGGGACGGGGCCGCCGAGGTGCGCTGGTACCCGTTCTGACGGCCGCTTCCGGTACCCGCGGCGGCGCGGGGCCGCCACCGGGGCGAGTGTGAGAAGACTCTTACGGCGGTTCGGTCCGGTCGGCAACCGGTGCACGTACGATCGGCGTCCTATCGGACAGTCATCCTGACCCGAGAGATCGGCACCGTACTCGCACCTCAGGAGCCGCCGCCATGCACCGGACCGCCCGCCGCCCCTCCGCCCCGAACCGACTGTCCCGATCCCGGCGCCGGCTGCTCGCGGGCTGTGTCACGGTGGCCGCCGCCCTGGGGCTGGCCGCGTGCGGAACCGCCAGCGGGGCGCTCCAGCCGCCGAGCGCGGCGGCGCCCTCCGGGACGGCGTCCCCGGCCGACACCCGGCCGAGCGGGACGGTGGCGACCGCCCTCACGCCGACCCCCGGCTCGGACGCCGTGCCGCCGGGCGCGGGCTCCCCGGCCGCCTCCCCCTCCTCGGCCTCCCCGTCGGCGCCGGCCAAGCCGCGCCCGTCGGCGGCCACCGGCTCGCCCCTCTCCACCACGCCCACCGCGTCGGCCGCCCCGACCGCACCGGCCGCCGACCCGTCCTCGCCCGCCGCACCGCCCCCGCGCACCGGGGCGGGCACCGTGATCGGCTCCACCGCCTCCGGCGGGCGCACCGTCGCGCTCACCTTCGACGACGGCCCCGGCCCCGCCACCGGCCAGATCCTGGACCTGCTGGCCCAGTACCACGCCAAGGCCACCTTCTGCCAGATCGGCCAGAACGCCGCCGCCAACCCCGCCATGGTCAAGCGCGTCCTGGCAGCCGGCCACCGGCTCTGCGACCACAGCGTCCACCACCCGCAGCCGTTCGCGAAGCTCCCGCACGACAAGGCCGAGTACGAGATCACCGCCGCCCGGAACATGATCCTCCAGGCGGGCGGCCCCGGCACCGAGGTCGGCTGGTTCCGCGCCCCGGGCGGCGGCTTCAACGCCGACAACGAGCACATCACCGCGAGCCTCGGGATGTCCTCGCTCGGCTGGTCCGTCGACCCGCGCGACTGGGCCCGCCCGGGGACGCCGGCGATCGTCTCGGCCGTGCAGAAGCAGCTCAAGCCCGGCGGCGTGGTCCTGATGCACGACGGGGGCGGCGACCGCAGCCAGACCGTGGCCGCGCTCAAGCAGCTGCTGCCCTGGCTGGTCGCCCAGGGCTACACCTTCGACTTCCCGGCCGCGTAGGGCCGTCGGGCCTTCCGCCGCGGAGTTTCCCCCTCGTTCACCGGCCGGACGGCGGGCGCGCGTACCGCCCGCACCAGCCGTCGCACTAGCCTCCGGGCATGACTGCCGGTCCTCCGTCGAGCAACCAACTCCCGTACCTGGAACCGCGGCTGGGCTTCGGCCGGGCGCTCGCGGCACTGTTCCTGCTGGCGCTGTGCGCGGTGGCCGGCCGGCTGTTCGCGGCCGGGGTGGTCGCCTACCGGGAACCGGAGTCCTGCACCGGGCAGCTCTGCCTCGGTTCGACCACCACCCAGGTGTACTGGGCCGGCGCCCTGTTCTGCTGGCTGACCGGCATGCTGGCGGTGTCCCGGGTCGGCCGCGCCCCCGGGCCCGGGGCCCCGAGCCGGCTGCCCCCCGGCGGCCTGCTGTTCCTCGCCCTGCTGCTCGGGCCGCTCGGCGCGGCCTTCGGCCCCGGCGGACCGTACCGGCCCGCCCTGCCCGCCCTCGTGATCCTGACGGCGCTCACCCTGCCGCTGGTCGTCCACTCCGAGGCCCGGCTCCGCGCGCAGCACCGCGCGTACCGCGCCGCCCGGACGGTCGCCGACCGGCTCGCCGCCCACGGGGTGAGCACCGCCGGCACCGTCACCGCCGTCCAGCCCGGCGAGCCGAGCGGCTACGCCCAGCCCCAGTTCCGGCTCACCGTCGGCTACGCGACCCCCGACGGCGTCCAGCGCAGCCTGGTCTGCGCGATCCGCATCCAGGCCTACCTCGCGCCGAGGGTCGGACAGCTGCTGACCGTCCGCTACGACCCGCTGGCGCCGGACACCGCCGAGGCCGCCATCGTGCCCCCGCCGGAGGGTGCCCGGGCCCAGGCCTAGGTGCTCCCGGGGACACGGCCGGCCGGCCTCACCGGGCGGGCCAGCGCGGGTCGACCACCGCCTGCGGGTCCTTGCCACGGCGCAGCCAGGCCTGGAGGCCCTCGGCCCACTGCCGGTACCAGTCGACCTGCCGGCGGTGCAGTTCCGCGAGCGGCACCGCCCCCACCTCGGCCGGGTAGCGCCCGGCCAGCGCGACGGCGACCCGGACGGCGGCCAGCGCGTCGCTGCCCGCCTCGTGGGCGTCCGTCAGCTCCACCCCGTACAGCTCGCAGACTCGTTGCAGGGTGCGCGAGCCCTTGCGGTACTTGTCCACGGCCCGGTCGATCACCAGCGCGTCCAGCACCGGCCCGACCGGCCGGCCCAGGCGCTCGGCGAGCGTCGCCAGCCCGTACCGGCGCAGCTCGGCGTCGAGCAGCGACAGGTCGAACGGCGCGTTGAACGCCACCACCGGCCGCCCGGCGGCGATCCGCTCGCACAGCGCGGCGGCTATCTCCTCCACCGCCTCCTTCGCCGGCCTGCCCTTGCTCCGCGCCACCGCGTCCCCGATCCCGTGGATCGCCTCCGCCTCGGCGGGTATCGGCACCCCGGGGTCGATCAGCCAGTGCGCGGCGCCCACCCGGGCGGCCCCGACGGTGTCCACGAGCGCGGCCGTGACGATGCGGTCCACGGCCGGGTCGGTGCCCGTGGTCTCCAGGTCGAAGCCGACCAGTGGCTGCTGCCACCAGCTCATCAGGTGTGTCCTTCCGTCCTGCCTCTCGAAACAGCCCCTATCATCACCCGCCCCACCGACAACCCGTCCCGCGGGGAGCCGTGGGCGCGGCCCGCCGGACGGCCCGCCGCGCCGGCCCGGGAGGCCTCCGGGAGGCTCCCGGAGGGGCAACCGACCGGCCCCGTAGGGCCGTTGGGTGGCGTGCTAGCGGGCCGGGGGCCGGGTGGTGAGGGCGAGGCGGGTGGGGAGGACGCTGGAGGCGACGGCGAGCAGCAGGCACAGGAGCGTGCTCGCGGCGAGCGGGGTCCAGGGCAGTCGCAGGGCGACGGCGGCCTGGCCGGCCAGGACGCGGTGGTTGAGCAGCGCGGTGGTGCCGTACTGGGTGAGCGCGGTGACGGCGAGGGCGAGCAGGGCGGCGGTGGCGACGACCAGGACGGCCTCCAGTGCGACCATCCACGTCACCTGGCGGCGCACCGTCCCGGCCAGCCGCAGGACGGCGAAGTCGCGCCGGCGGTCGGCGGTGCTCATCACCATGGTGTTGACGATGGCGATCAGCGCGTAGAGCAGGGCGGGCCCGAGGATCGTGGTGGTGGCGATCCAGGCGTAGTGGGCGCCGGGGTCGGGCCCGGGGTCGCGGGCGTCGGTGAGGGTGCCGCCGAGCCGGTCGGCCGGTTCGGCGTCGAGGTGGACGGCGGCGGGGCGGGCGTCCGCCAGGTGGCCGGCGGCGGCCTCGCCGCTGAGCAGGACCTCGTCCAGGCCGAGCTGGGTGCGGTAGACCAGGGCGAGCCGCAGGCTGGTGACGGTGCCGTCGGCGAGGCGCAGGCCGACCTGGTCGCCGAGCTTCCAGCCGTGGCCGCGGACCTGGTCGGTGGAGGCGGCGAGGGTGGCGCCGTGCAGGTCGGCGGCGCTGCCGTCGACGGCGGGCAGGGTCCAGGCGGTGGCGAGGTCGCCGTCGACGACGGTGGCGGCGGACGGCGCGCTCGCGGGCGAGTCCTCGCCGTGGTCGTCGAAGTCGGCGGCGGCGGCGCCGAGTCCGGTGACCACGGTGGCGGTGGTGGCGGTGGCGTGCAGGCCGGGCCGGGCGGCGGTGAGCCGGTGGGCGGCGTCGGCGGGCAGCGGGGCGGCGGCGGGGCGCAGCACGTACCGGGCGGCGGCGGTGGCCCGGTTCTGGGCGGTCATGGCGTCGGCGAAGGCGGCGGTGGAGCCGATCACGGTGCCGGTGAGCGCGATGGTGAGGAAGGCCGGGGTGGCGGTGGAGACGGTGCGGCGCACGGCGGTGAGGGCGTTCTGCCGGGCGAGCAGCGGGGCGGCGGCGACGGCCCGGGCGAGCGGGGCGCTGAGCAGCCGCAGCAGCGGCGGTACGACGGCCGGTGCGAACAGGGCGAGCGCGGTGATGGCGAGCAGGTCGGTGCCGAGGACCCACTGGGAGGCGAGTTGGGGGTCGGCGGGCTGGTCGCCGGGGGCGGCGGGCAGGGTGGGCGCGGCCAGGTAGTAGCCGACGGTGCCGGCCAGGGCGGTCAGGCCGAGCAGCGCGCCGGTCCAGCGCAGCGGGGTCATGACCCGCCGGTCGGCGGCGGCGTCGCCGAGCGCCTCGACGGCGCGCACCCGGCCGGCCCGCAGGGCGGCGGTGACGGCGCCGAGCAGGGCGACGAGGAGGCCGACGGCGGCGGCGAGCAGCATCGGCCCGGCGGCGGGGTGCGCGGTGAACCCGTCGGGGGCGGCGCCGCGGGCGGCCAGCC
>NZ_JBHVET010000610.1:0-5433 GCF_042802135.1 Kitasatospora sp. NPDC057512 | reverse complement strand
CCGGTGCCCCTCCCCCGCCCGCGCCGCCGCCCGGGTCAGGAGGCGGTGAAGGAGACCTGGTCGACGGTCCAGAAGGCACTGTTGGTGCCGGTGTAGCGGAACTGGAAGCGGGCGGTGGTGGCGCCGGCGGGGATGGTGACGGGGAGGTTCTCGACGGTGTTGAGGTCGCTGCGGTAGGACTTCACCGGCTGCGGGGCGCCGTTGTCGAAGACCACGTAGACGTCGCCGGTCTGCGGCCCGTCGACCTTGTAGTTCGTCGCGAAGGACAGCACGCCGCGGCTCGCGCCGGAGACCGGGTAGGCCGGGCCGACCAGGGTGGAGTCGAACTGGCCGGCGCCGTGCGCCTTGTCGTCCCACTCGTCGGAGTCGGCGACGGCGAACACGTTGCGGGCGCGCACGTTGGTCTCGCGGGACTGGCCGAGCTGGGAGGCCGTCCAGAACTCGTCGGTGGCGAAGGTCCAGCCGCGCCACTCGGTGACCCCGCCGCTGGGCATGCGGGAGTTGTCGATGCTCCAGCCGGCCGGCGGGGTGTGGGTCCAGCCCTTCACCCCGGCCGGGATGCCGCTCTCGTCGGCGCGGGCCTGCAGGCTCGGGCGCAGCGCGTCGAAGGCGTCGGGGGCGATCTCGTCGATCGGGCGGCCGTCGAGCTTCCAGGCGGGGTCGACGGCGACGCCCTCGTGCTTGAGGACAGTGGGGGCGATGTCGACGGGCTTGACGTCGTAGCGGCGCGAGCCGGGGGCGTAGCCGGTGCCGTTGGCGATCAGGAAGGTCTGGCGCTCGTTGGCGCTGTTGCCGCCGTGGCCGCCGGCGTCGGTGTGGCCGTGGTCGGTGGTGACGACGACCAGCCAGTCCTCCGAGGCGTACGTGGGGCGGGACTTGACGGCCTGGAGGACCTGGCCGACCAGGGTGTCGGCGGAGTGGAGGGCGGCCGCGTACTCGGGGCTGGTGCCGCCGTGGTTGTGGCCGGCCTCGTCTACCTGGTCGAAGTGCAGGAAGGTGGTGTCGGGGTTGCCGTGGGCGAGGTAGTCGGCGGCGTCGGCGGCGGTCTTGGCGTCGTTCTCGCTCTCCTGGAGGCGCAGGTCGGCGCGGCCGTTGAAGACGTTGCCGGCGATGGGGTTCCAGGAGCCGATCACCAGGGTGGAGGTGGTGGGGTCGGCGTTCTCCAGGCGGGTGGCGAAGTCGGGGAACAGGTCGAAGCGGGAGCCGGTGAAGCTGTTGTCCTTCACCTGGTGCTTGTCGGGCCACGCGCCGGTGGCGATGGTCGACCAGCCGGGGCCGGAGAGGGTGGGGGCCAGCGGGTTGGCGTAGAGGTTGCTGGTGGCGGTCAGGCCGCCGGCCATGAGGGCCTTGAGGGCGGGGGCGTCGGCGGTGAGCAGCTTGTCGTAGCGGGTGCCGTCGACGCCGATGACCAGGGTCTTGGCCTGCTTGGTGCCGTTCGGCAGGCCCTGGTAGGGGCCGGCGGCGGTCCCGGTCGTGGCGGTCCCGGTCACGGCGGGGGCGGTCGCGGCGGGGGCGGCGGCCGTGGCGGTGGCGGTCGGTGCGATCAGCGCGGCGGCGGTGGCGGCGAGGGCCGTGGCGGCGGCGAGGGCGGCGGTGCGGGAGGTGCGCAACGAGGGCTCCCAACTGGTCGTCGGTGCGGTGCAGTTGCACCGGGAGTGAGGATGCGCCGGGCGGGCGAGGACGGACCCTCACCGGATCCACGGTTGTATGAACAACCGCCGAAATTCAGACCAGACCCGTTATGCTTCCGTGATCAAAAGCCCCAGGTGCCGGGCCCGGCCCGTACGGCCCGGCGCGGTCCGCACGGCGCTCGGTAGGCTTGCGCGGTGAACCACCCCATCCCCCGGGCCGGCCCCGAAGCGGCCCGCGCCGGCGTCCCCGAGCACGGCCGGGTGCCCAAGTACTACCTGGTCAAGGCGCGTCTGGAGGAGCTGGTCGCCGAGCTGGGCCCGGGCGGGCGGCTGCCCACCGAGGCCGATCTGGCACAGCGTCACGGCGTCGCCCGGGCCACCGTGCGCCAGGCGCTGCGCGAGCTGCTGCTGGAGGGCCGGCTGCGCCGGCAGGGCCGGGGCACGGTCGTGGCCGGGCCGAAGATCGAGCAGCCGCTGTCCCTGAGCAGCTACACCGAGGGCGTCTCGCGCCAGGGCCTGCGCCCCGGCCGCACCCTGATCGCCCTGGACCGGCTGCCCGCCGACGCGGCGGTGGCCCGGCTGCTGGAGGTCCCCGAGGGCGAGCCGCTGTGGCACCTGGAGCGGGTGCTGCGCGCGGACGAGGAGCGCGTCGGGCTGGAGTCCACGTACGTGCCGGTGGCCCGGGCGCCCGCGCTGGACCGGGACTTCGACCCCGAGGGGTCCTTCTACGGCTACCTGCGCGGGCACGGGGTGCGCCTGGGCGCCGCCGAGGAGCGGATCGAGACGGTGCTGGCCACCCCGCGCGAGGCGCTGCTGATCGGCACCCCGCCGGCGCTGCCGATGCTGCTGCTGCACCGCCGCAGCCTGGACGCCGCGGGGCGCCCGCTGGAGCAGGTGCGCTCCCTCTACCGGGGCGACCGGTTCAGCTTCACCCTCGCCCTCGGCGCCCCGGACGGCGCGGACAGCGCCCCGTATAGCCCGGACGGCACCCCGGACGGCCCGGACGGCGCGGACAGCGCCCCGTATAGCCCGGACGGCACCCCGGACGCCCCGGACGGCGCCCCGCAGGAGCACTGACCGTCCGGCCTCCCGCACCCGGGCGCGGCGCACCGGGCCCGACCTTGTAGGTTTCGGTGTCACCGGCTGCGAGGGGCCGGTGACACCTGGTGGGGAAGGGGAGCCCGACCGGACAGGGAAGGGGACGGACCCCGGACGGGAAGGGCGGACAGTGGCCACGAGCACGGAGAGCGTGTTCCGCGGTGAGGGCGTACCCGAGAGGGAGCGGTTCGAGTGCTGGCGGGAGCTGGTCAGCCGCACCCGGGACAGCGAGGTGACCAGCCCCCACTCCGACGACTTCCGGGCGGAGATGCGTCGCCTGGAGCTCGGGCCGGTGACCCTCTTGCGGACCTCCTTCCCGCCGACCCGCTTCCAGCGCACCGAACGCCGGGTGCGCCGCTCCGACCTCGGGGTGTTCCACCTGACCCTGCTGCTCGACGGCGGCTTCGTCCTGACCCCCGGCAGCGGGCGCACCGAGACCTTCGGGCCCGGCAACCTGCACATGCTCGACAGCTCCCACCCCTTCGACCTGCGGGCCTTCGGCGCCCGCGCCCAGGCGCCCGCGGAGCGCCGGATCGAGGCCGTCGGCGTCGACTTCCCCACCACCCTGCTGCCACTGCCGGCGCACCGGGTGCACGAGCTGCTGGGCCGCGGCTTCTCCTCCCGGGAGGGCGCCTGCGCGCTGCTCTCGGAGTTCCTCGTCGGCCTGGACCGGCAGGCCGCCGTCCTGGGCCCGGTCGAGACCCCCCGCCTGGGCGGCATCGTGGTCGACCTGGTGGCCGCCTGGCTCGCCCGGGAACTGGACGCCGAGGCCGCCGTGCCCGACGACACCCGGCAGCGGGCCCTGGTCGAGAACGTCCGGGGCTTCGTCGAACGCAACCTGCGCGACCCGGAGCTGACCCCCGCCGTGATCGCGGCCGCCCACCACATCTCGGTCAGCTACCTGCACCGCCTGTTCACCCGGCAGTCCGGCGGCGAGACCGTCGCCGCCTTCGTCCGCCGCCGCCGGCTGGAGCGGGCCCACCGCGACCTGGCCGACCCGGCGCTGCGCGACCTGCCCGTCCACGCCGTCGCCACCCGCTGCGGCCTGCCCCGCGCCGCCGAGTTCAGCCGCGCCTTCAAGGCCGCGTACGGCCTCTCCCCCAGCGAGCACCGCCGGCAGGCCCTGACCGGGGGCGTCGGCGGATAGCCGCACGGGCGGCACGGCCCCGCCGACCGGGCGGGCTGTCGGGGGCATCCGGAACCACCTCGGCGGATCCGCCCCCCAGAACATGTGTCACGACACATATGTCGTGTAACCTATCTGCCATGAGTGCTACACGGAGAACCCCGACCCTCGTCTTCATCCCCTGCTTCTCCGGCGCCCCGTGGAGCGCCGAGCAGCTCGCCCCCTACGGCGAGGCACCCAAGCGCACGCTGCGCCTGCCCGAGGGCATCGACGACATGGAGCGCTACGCCGACCACGTCGAGAACGCGGTCGCGGACCTCGACGACTACGTGCTGGTCGGCGACTCGTTCGGCGCGGTCATCGCGCTCGCGCTCGCCACCCGCCGTCCGCGGGGCCTGCGCGCCCTGGTCCTGTCCGGCGGGTTCGCGGCCGACCCGGTCGACTCCAAGCCGTGGAAGGCCCTGATGCGGGCGATCGGCAAGGCCCGCGGCCCGCTCTACCGGCAGCTGACGCTGCGGGCCCACGCCCACCGCCTCGCCTCCCCGTTCGACGGCGAGGGCCAGGTGCCCTGGAACGAGGCGCGCAGCCGCGAACTGTTCCTCGTCAACACCCCGGCCGCGTCCTTCGGCGCGCGGGTGCGGGCCGCCATGACCGCCGACTACGTCGACGCGCTCGGCCGGGTCGAGGTCCCGACCCTGCTCCTGACCCCCTCGCACGACGTACTGATCGGCGAGAACGCGTCGAAGGTCATGCTCGCCGGCATCCCCGACGCCCGGGAGGTCGTGCTGCCGCGCACCGGCCACATGTTCCGCTTCTCCCACCCGGTAACCTACGCCGCCGCGGTCGAGAACTTCCTGGCCGCCCCGTAGACCACCCGGAAGGACATCGATGCGCAAGGCCGAGCACCTGCGGTTCGCGATCCTGGCAGCCCAGCGCGAAGGCAACCGGCTGCTGATCCAGGCCCTCAAACCCCACGGCATCACCCCCTCGCAGGCGGAGGTGCTGCGCCTGCTCCAGCAGCACGGCACCCTGAGCCTCAACGGGCTCGGACAGCTCCTGGTGTGCGAGAGCGGCACCAACCCCAGCCGGCTGGTCGAGCGCGTGGTCGCGGCCGGGCTGGTCGAGCGCCGCACCGACGCCGAGGACCGCCGCTACGTCCAGCTCAGCCTCACCCCCGAGGGCACACGCCTGGCCACCGAGGTCGCCGGGATCGAGGAGTTCCTCTACGCCGCGATGGACGCCGCCTGCGAGGGCCTGGACACCGACGCGATGCTCCGGTTCCTGCACAACTTCATCGACCCCCTCCCCTCGGGCGAGGCCCTCAACAAACGCCTCGCCCTCGACTGACACCGCGGCCTCGAAGCCCACCGGCACGAGAACCCCGCAGCGCGAGCACCCGCTGCGCACGCGCGGGCCGGAAGGCCGCACCTGTCCACGCAGTGCCAAGGACTGTCGACTGGGTGCCAACACGGCGGGGGTTTCTCCCTGGCATCCTCCACGAGTGAACACCGCGCGGCGGAACCTCTCGTTCCGTTTTCGCGCCGACGGCCCGGCACGCCACGGGGGAGCGTGCCGGGC
>NZ_JBHVET010000609.1:0-5450 GCF_042802135.1 Kitasatospora sp. NPDC057512 | reverse complement strand
CCGTGGGACCGGCGGGACGGCCCGGGCCGTCCCGCCCCCGGGGGTTGGCACCATCCGTCCGGCCGGCGGTGTGGTGGCCGTCGACATTGCCGGGCGGACGGAAGTTCCGTACCTTGGTGCCGGCTTTGGCCCCCGAAGAGCCGTCCTTGACCTTGAGGCGTCGTCACTTCACGCTGCACGTCCGGGTGATGACCACCGTCGACGGCGAATGCGGGGAGAAGTCCCTCATGGCCGTCGAATCCGCTCCGGTCATGAATTCCCCCCCCAATTCACCGGTCCCCGCGCGCGGGGGCGGACAGGTGCTTCGGCGGCGGAGGGCGGGTCCGGCCGTCGGGGTGCAGGGGCGGGTAGGTGGTCGGCAGGGGTTGAGGCCCCGGCCGGCCGCGGCGAGGCTTGGACCCGGGCCGACCGGGCCGACCGGTGTGCGGGGCGGGGCGGGGCGCCGGACGGGGCCGGGCGGTCGCGCGGGGGAGGCGGGAAGGAGCGTGCGGAGGAGGTCTCAGCCCGCCCGGTGGCGGTGGCAGGACTGGTCGTGCGGAGGCGCGATCAGGGAGGCGGCGATCGCCTTGTTCACGGCGTCGATCCGGGAGACCGCGCCGAGCTTGGCGAAGACGTTGCGCAGATGGCGTTTGACGGTGGCCTCGGTGATCGCCAGCCGGGTGGAGATCTGGCTGTTGCTCAGCGCCTGCGCGACCAGCTCCAGGATCTCCAGCTCCCGGGCCGACAGCACGTTCTCCGTGATGCCCTGCATCCGGGCCAGGCTGTCCCGGGAGACGGCCAGGACCATCCGGTCCGAGCCGCGGTGGACGCCGCGGACCGCCGCGAGCAGCTCGTCGCCGCACACGCTCTTCAGCAGGTAGCCCCGGATGCCGGCGTTGATGAGCCGTCGGAGCAACTGGGGGCCGTCGTACATGGACAGCATGATGATCTGCGAGGACGGCGAGAGCGCCCGCATCCTGGTGACGGTGTCGGTGGGTTCGCCGTCGGGGAGTTCGACGTCGAGCAGCACGACGTCCGGCCGGTGCCGGGCGACCTGGGCGATGGCGTCGCCGCTGTTGGCGGCCTCGCTCACCACCACCATGTCGTCCTGCGACTCCAGGATCTCGCGCACCCCCTCGCGGACCAGCGCGTGGTCGTCGACCAGGGCGACGCGGGTGGTGGCGGACGAGGGGTCAGCAGCTACGGCGTCGCGCGGGTTCATCGAGGAGCCGTCCTTTGAGAGGTACCGAGAGATCGACCCTGGTGCCGTTGTCCGGACGGCCGTTGACCAGCAGTCGGCCGCCGAGCAGTTCGGCCCGCTCGCGCATCGAGGACAGGCCGACGCCGGCGTCGGCCGGCCGCTCCTGCGGCAGCCCGCAGCCGTCGTCCTCGACGGTGGCGCGGAGCTCGTTGGGGGTGATCTCGACGTTCACCAGCAGCACCGTCGCCCGGGCGTGGCGCAGGGTGTTGCGGACGCCCTCGCGGAGGATCAGGAACACCTCGTCGAGCACCTCCGGCGGAGCCCAGGCCTCGTCCCCGTTCACCCGGAGCCGGGCGGCCACGCCGTCGGGGCCCAGCGACTCCAGGTCGTTGAGCAGGGCCTTCTCCAGGCTCCTCAGCGGCTGGTGGGTGTGCAGGTCGGAGGTGACCGCGCGCAGGTGGTGCATCGACTCCTGGATGGCCTGCTGCGCGGTGGCCAGCTTGACGCTCGCCCGGTCCGGCTGCTTGTCCAGGTAGAGGGTGTAGAGCTCCAGCTGGCGGTGGGTCACGCTCATCCCGTGCCCGATCCGGTCGTGGAGCTCGCGGGCGATCCGGCGCCGCTCGTCGAGCTGCGCCTCGTGGATCTTGTCGACGAGTAACCCGGTGTACGCGGCCACCGACTCGCGGATCCGCAGCGTGATGCCGCGCTGGAGCGCGAGGGTGATCAGGGTGAAGGTGTCGACTTGTCTGGATCCGGGCGGAAGGTGGCTGAAGATCGTCGACAGCGCCGCGTGGAAGAAGGCCGAGGAGGCCTGGACGGACTCCCGGGGGTGGACCCCGTCCGCCGCGCGTGTCGCGCCGACGTCCCAGGCCAGCAGCTTGCACGTCTGGTCGACCTCGACCTGCCCCACGCGCAGGCTGGTGACCACGTCGGCGACGATCTGCCGGGCGGTGGCCAGGGCCTGGTCCAGCGAGGCCGGGCTCTGCGCGATGGCGTTGCCGGCCGCCCGGAGCTCGGCCTCGTAGGCGTCGAGGATCTCGGGCGTGCGTTGTTCGATCAGGTCCGCCACCTGTTGGCGAGTCGTCAAGGCTGCCTTCTCCAAACCGGTCACGTGCCGGCCCCCGTGTCGCCTTGGCCAAGCGGGGTCAAGATACCAGAACGCCGTGCGAATTCGAGGGCGTGAAGATGGACTCCGGGAGGGGCCCTCGCCGGTCGAGCGTGTTCGAATCTTCAACTAGTTCAATGGAGTGACCGGAATGCCGAGACCGGTGACAAAGGGGGGGTCGGCCGCGCCGTGAAGAAGTGGACGGCGGTGGTGGCGGTGAGTCGTCCCGTCGCGCCGACCGCCACCCGGCCGGGCGCGGGCGGCCGGACCGCCGGTGGTACCGGGGCCGGAGTGCGGTGGCCCGGGGGAGGAGTGGCCACTACTCCTTTCGATACCCCACGCTCATCCCTCCGGCGCGGATGGGCCGACAGCGCTGGCGAGACCGTTGTCCGGGACTACGGCGGCTCTCTAGCGTGACGTTCACAGGACGTCCGCAATCGACCGGTACTTCCTGCATGTCCGCAACAAGAGCATCACTCCGTGCATGTCCGCAACAAGACCAGTACTTCCCGCATGTTCGCAACAAGAAACAGTTGTGAGGAACCAGACCGTGAAGGCTGACCGGCCGCCCCGGCGCTACCAGGCTTTCGTCCCGCTGACCCTGCCCGACCGCACCTGGCCGGACCGGACCCCCACGGCGGCGCCGCGCTGGCTCTCCACGGACCTGCGGGACGGGAACCAGGCGCTGGCCCGCCCGATGACGCCGGCCCGCAAGCTCGCCATGTTCGACCTCCTGGTGGCGATGGGCTACCGGGAGATCGAGGTCGGCTTCCCGGTCGCCAGCCAGGACGAGTACGACTTCGTCAGGATGCTGATCGAGCAGGACCGGATACCCGAGGACGTCCGCGTCTCGGTGCTGGTGCCGGCCCGCGACGAGCTGATCGAACGGACCGTGGAGAGCCTGCGCGGCGCCCGCGCCGCCACCGTCCACGTGTACAACGCGACCGCGCCGCTCTTCCGCGACCTCGTGCTCGGGATCGGCCGGCCGGAGTGCGTCGACCTCGCCCTGCGCGGCACCCGGTCGATGATGCGGCACACCGAGCGGCTGCTGGGCGACTGCGAGGTCGGCTACCAGTACTCCCCGGAGCTGTTCAACGAGACCGAGCCGGAGTTCGCCGTCGAGGTCTGCGAGGCGGTGATGGACCTCTGGGAGCCCGGCCCGGGCCGCGAGATCGTGCTGAACTTCCCGGCCACGGTCGAGCGTTCGATGCCGCACGTGTTCGCGGACCAGATCGAGTGGCTGGACCGCACCCTCTCCCGCCCCGAGCACCGCTGCCTGTCGATCCACCCGCACAACGACCGGGGCACCGGGGTGGCCGCCACCGAACTGGCCCTGCTGGCCGGGGCGAAGCGGGTCGAGGGCTGCCTGTTCGGCGGCGGGGAGCGGGCCGGCAACGTCTGCCTGGTCACCCTCGGCCTCAACCTGCTGACCCAGGGCGTCGACCCGGGCATCGACTTCTCCGACATCGACCGGGTGCGCCGCACCGTCGAGCACTGCACCGGACTGCCGGTCTCGCCCCGCCACCCCTACGGCGGCGAACTGGTCCACACCGCCTTCTCCGGCACGCACCAGGACGCCATCAAGAAGGGCTTCGCCGCCCTGGAGGCCGAGGCCGCCGCGGCCGGCGAGAGCCCGCGCGACCGCGCCTGGCGGATGCCGTACCTGCCGATCGACCCGCGGGACCTCGGCCTCGGCTACGAGGCGGTGGTCCGGGTGAACAGCCAGTCCGGCAAGGGCGGCGTCGCCCACGTCATGAGCGCCCGGCACGGCCTGGACCTGCCGCGCGGGCTGCAGATCGAGTTCGCCCGCACCGTGCAGGCGGTCGCCGAGGCCACCGGCGCCGAGGTCACGCCGGACCGGATCGGCCGGCTCTTCGAGCAGGAGTACCGGTCCACCGCGGACGAGACCAAGCCGCTGGCCGTGCGCCACGCGCCCGTCCCCACCGAGCTGTTCGTCGACGGGGCCGGCCCCGCCAGCGCGGACGGCACGGTCCGCGCGGAGGAGGTGCGCAGCCTCGGCGCGACCCTGGCGCCCTGGGGCGTAGAGGTCCGGGACGTCCGGCACACCGGCCCCGAGGGCAAGTCCGCGGACCCGGGGCGGGAGGCCGCCGTCTACGCCCGCTGCGCCTTCCCCGACGGACCGGCCTGGGGCTTCGGCCGGGGCCCCGGCCTGCACGCCGCCGCCTTCTCCGCGATCCGGGCCGCCGCCGCCCGGGCCGGCCAGGGCCCGGCCGAACCGGACCCGCCCGCACCGGAGCGGGTCCGGACCCAGGGCGCCGCCCCGCTCCCCGCCGAGCACCGCTGAGCCCGGGCACCCGCCGGGTCCGGGCACCGCCGGGCCGAGCGCCACGGACCCACCACAGACCCACCACAGACCCACCGACGGGGCGCCACCGGGAGCCCCGAGCAGCACCGAGCACCGCTGAGTCCCACGCAGCCGGTTCCCCCACCCACACCCGCAGGTACGCACGAGAGAAAGTCTGAGCAATGATGCTGGTCGAACGCGATGAGCACCTGGCCTTCCTGGCCGGTCTGCTGACCGAGGCGGTCGGGGGCAGGGGACGGATCGCCGTGGTGAGCGGCCCGGCGGCCACCGGAACGAGCGCCCTGCTGGACGAGTTCGTCGAGCGGGCGGCCGGGGCCGGCGTCCTGCCGCTGACCGCGGTGGGGTCGGCCGCCGAGACCGGCCTGCCGCTCGGCGTGCTGGGCCAGCTGCTGCGCGGCGCCCCGGTGCCGGCCGAGCAGCGGGCCGCCGTCCGCGAGCTGCTCGCGGCCGGCGCGGACCGGCGGGAGTCGGCCGCCCGGGAGCTGAGCGCGCTGCTGCTCGACCTGGCCGAACAGCGGCCGCTCGCCCTGGTGGTGGACGACGTCCAGCACGCCGACCCGGACTCGCTGGCCTGCCTCTCCCACCTGACCCGCCGACTCGGCCGCTCCCGGATCATGGCCGTCCTCGGCCGCTCCGGCCGGGCCGCCCACCGCACCGCCGAGTTCCACCAGGAGCTGCTGCGCCGCCCCGGCTGCCACAGCCTGGTCCTGCCCCTGCTCACCCCCGACGGCGTGGACCGGCTGGTCGCCGAGCGCCTGGGCCGGGAGGCCGCCGACCGGCTCGCCGCCGACTGCCACCGGATCAGCGGCGGCAACCCGCTGCTGCTCACCGCCCTGCTC
>NZ_JBHVET010000608.1:0-5462 GCF_042802135.1 Kitasatospora sp. NPDC057512 | reverse complement strand
GCTCCGTACGAGCGGGCCGGGCAGCAGCGCCGCATCCGACGGACGGGGTGCGGCGGGCTTTGACGGGCGGGCCGGGTGCGGAACGGCTACTGGCCGACCCGCTGGGACACGCAGACGATGTTGCCTTCGCTGTCCTTGAACCAGGCCGCGCGCATGCCCTCGCCCTCGGCAACCCCGTCGACGGTCTGCAGACCGGGGAAGTCGTACTCCTCGAAGGTGATGCCGCGGTCGCGGAGGCCGGCCATCTCGCCGTCGAGGTCGGTGACCTTGAAGCTGGCGAGGGTGTGGGCGGCCTGTCCACCGCTGGGAGTGCGGTAGACGGTGAACTGGGTGCCGCCACAGTCGCAGACGAACTCCTCCTCACCTTCCTCGGCGAGCTTGAGGCCGAGGGTGTCGGTGTAGAAGGCCTTGGCGCGGGCGAGATCGGTGGCGGGGATGACTGCTTGCAGCGGAGCGTCTCCAAGCATGGTGTTTCGCCTCCTCTCTGTCACCAGGCTAGGGACGTGCGGGCCGGGTCGCCCGGTGGGCGCAGGGTCGCTTCGGGCCGTGTGCGACAGGTCGCCGGGAGTCATGCGGGGGCCAGCCTCCAGAGTGACGTGACCTCCGCGGCGCGGGCGGTGTGGAGGAGGGGGTCGTCCCGGTCGGGGGTGGTGGCCCTCGGATGGCGGGGGACGGTGTCGAGGCGCCCGGTGACGCGCAGCCCGGCTCCGGAGACGGCATCGAGCAGATCGGCGCGGGAGCGCAGCCCGAGGTGTTCGGCGAGGTCGGAGAGGATGAGCCAGCCCTCGCCGCCGGGCAGCAGACGGTCGGCCAGGCCGTCGAGGAAGCCGTGGAGCATGCGGCTGCCCGGGTCGTAGACGCCCTCGTCGAGTGCGGAGCTCGGCCGGCCGGGCAGCCACGGGGGATTGCACACGACCAGGGCGGCCCGGCCGGGGCCGGGAGGGTAGAGGCCGGTGCCGGCGGTCTCGATGCGGTCGGCGAGACCGAGCCGGCGGGCGTTGTCGCGGGCGCAGGCGAGGGCGCGCGGGTTGGAGTCGGTGACCAGGACCTCGTGCAGGCTGCGCCGGGCGAGGAGCGCGGCGAGCACACCCGTGCCGGTGCCGAGGTCGTAGGCGGTGGGGTGGGCGTGGGTGGCCGGCGGCAGCGGTGCCCGGGCGACGAGGTCGACGTACTCGCCGCGGACGGGTGAGAAGACCCCGTAGTGCGGGTGGATGCGGGCGCCGAGGGCCGGGACCTCGACGCCCCTGGTGCGCCACTGGTGTGCGCCGATCACACCGAGGAGCTCGCGCAGGGACACGATTCTGTTGTCAAGGAGCGGTCCGTAGGCGGCCCGGCAGGCCTCGCGGACGTCGGGCGCCCGGTGGAGCCGGACGCGGTGATCCGCGCCGAGTGGTACCAGCAGCATGCCCAGGACGCGCGCGAGGCGGGCGCGCTCCCGGCGGTGCTGCCGGAAGGCCTCGGCCGGGGAGCCGGGGGCGGATCGGGGCCGGCGCCGCTCGGCGCGGCGGCGCATGGCGTGCAGGAGGCGGAGCGCGCCGGGGTAGTCGCCCTGCCAGAGCAGGGCGGTGCCCTCGCAGGCCGACCGGTAGGCGGCCTCGGCGCGAAGGGTGTCGTCGGCGGCGATCAGGCGGCGCGGCGGGGGCGTGCCGTTCTCGCTGTGCCAGGGTGCGGGCAGGACGGAGGTGGTGGGCGGGGTGACGATGCTTGGCCGGTGGGTGTCGGACACCAGGGGTTCCTCGTGGTCGAACGTGCAAGGGGGCACGAAGAGCACTTCGACGAGGAGGCGAGCAGCAGGCGCGTCAGGCCGTGGCGCCGCCGGGACGGCGGGCGCGGGCGTCAGGCCGGGTGCGGCTCGCGCGTCGAAGCGCGAGCCGGGGTGTCACCGAGCACGAGGCCCAGCACGACGGCGAGCCGTATGCCACTGATCATCTGCGGGCCTCCCTTCCGAACCAGCTGGTCCTGCGCGGTTGTTCGTACGCTTTCACACAGGGTGGCCGACTGGCAACCGATTTATGACCGGCCCCCGGGCCAGCCGTGCGGCACGCGCTCCAGCACGCCCGCGCCGAACAGCTCGTACAGTGGCAGTGTCTCCAGGTGGACGTAGCCGATGTGGCAGTCGCAGACCGGCAACGGGCAGGCGCGCGGCAGCAGTTGAGCGCGGTAGCTGCCGTCGTAGAGGTTGCCGAGGACGTCCCGGACGAAGTGGCAGCGGCGCACGGTGCCGTCGCCGTCCACCGACAGTACGGACTCCCCGGTGCGGCACGGCAGCCCGGCGCTGGGGTGGGCGTGCCGGCTGTAGCCGAAGTGCGGGTCGACGGCGGCCCATTGGGCGGCCTCGGCGTCGGTGTAGGCGAGGCCCTCGGCGGCGTTGACCCACAGGTAGACGCCTTCGGGGAGCTCGGCACGCAGCCGGCGGGCCTCGGCGAGGTGCTCGGGCCGGCCGACGACGCCGACGCTGTAACGCACGCCGAGTGCGTCCAACTCCTGGCACTTGGCGAGGAAGCGCTCGCGGGTGACCTGGCCGGGGTGGAAGGTGACCCAGAGGGCGATGGCGTCGAGGTCCGCCTCGGCGAGCCAGCCCGTGCGGCAGCTGAGGTTGGTCTGGATCGCGACCCGACGGACGTGCGCCAGGCGGCTCAGCTCGACCAGCGCGCGGCGGTACCAGGACCGCACCAGCCCCTCGCCCCAGGGGGTGAACAGCAGCGACAGGGTGTCGCCGCTGCCCGCGCGCCCGGCGGCCCAGCCGGTGAAACGCTCCAACGCGGCCCGGTCGGCCCGCAGTTGCTCCGGGCTGTCGCGCCGCTTGGCGAAGGGGCAGTACGGGCAGTCGTAGTCGCAGGAGGCGAGCGGGCCGCGGTAGAGCAGGGTGAGGCTCCGCGCCCCGTCCTCCGGCAGTGGTGAGGCGGAGGGCATGCCGAGGAAGGTCATTTCGCCTCGTACGCCGCCATCAGGGCCCGGACCTCGGGCGAGAACAGCATCGGCCCGGCGGCGTCCGAGTGCGCCAGCCCCTCCGGGCTGAGCCGCAGGAACTCCGCGTCGCGGTCGTCAAGCCATCCGCGCTCCGCGAAGTCGGCCAGCTCCGCCGGGAAGTCCTCGGCCGGTGAACCGCCGAACCGGGCACGGTAGTCCGCCAACGGCAGGCCCTCGGCCTGGAGCAGCGACTGCACCAGGTGCCGCCGGCGCGGCTCCGCGCCGCCCATCCGGTGGCCCACCTCGGCATGGTGGAAGTCCTCGGTGGCGACGTAGTCGTCGATGATGCCGCGCACCTCGGTGGCGTTCACCGCGTAGTCGAAGGAGTAGTGCAGCCGCGAGGTGTAGGAGCGGGCACCGCAGCCCAGGCCGACCATGCCGTCGGTCTGGCAGGCGTACTCGCCCGCACCGGCCTGCGGGGAGGCGGCGCGGCGGAACATCCGCATCGACACCTGCTGGTAGCCGTGGGCGAGCAGGTGGTCGCGGCCGGCCCGGTAGAGCGCGAGCCGGCGCGCGTCCCAGGCGGCCCGGCTCTCCTGCTCGCCGCGCCGGGCCAGGCCGGTCAGCGGACGGACGTACAGCGGGTAGAGGTACAGCTCCTCGGGCTGCCAGGCGAGCGCGGTGTCCAAGGAGCGGAGCCAGCTCGCCTCGGTCTGGCCGTCGATGCCGTAGATGAGGTCGATGTTGAGCACCGGGAACCCGGCCGCGCGGATCCGGCCGAGGGCGGCCTCCACCTCGGCCCGCTTCTGCGGGCGGACGGCGGAGCGCGCCTCGGCGTCGTCGAAGGACTGCACACCCAGACTCAGCCGGGTGGTGCCCCGGGCGGCCAGCACCTCCAGCCGGTCGGCGGTCGCGGTGGCGGGGGAGGCCTCCACCGAGAGCGGTATCGCCCGCAGGTCGGCGCCCATCCGCCGCTCGGCGATGTCGCACAGCCGCTCCAGCTCACCGGCCGTCAGATAGGTGGGGGTGCCGCCGCCGAACGCGGCCAGCGCGAACCGGGCCCCGTCGTCCAGCGCCGCGCGCACCGCCGTGGCCTGGCGCTCCAGGGCATCCAGGTAGGCCGTGGTCAGGCCCTCGGGGCTGCCGATCCGGGTGAACAGGTTGCAGAAGCCGCAGCGGACCTCGCAGAACGGGATGTGCAGGTAGAGCGAGAGCGCGTGCTGCGCCTCGCCGGCCCACAGCTCGCGCAGCGGCGGGCGCTCGGGCAGCGGGCGGTAGGCCGTCTTGTGCGGGTACGCGTAGACGTACGACTGGTACGGCGAGTCCGGGCGCGGGGGTGCGGTGGTCATGCGCGCTCCTCGGAGGTCGTGGCGGCGTCCGCCGCTCGGGCGGGGAGAGTGAAGTGCGCGTACGGGACCGACCAGACCACCTCGTGGCCGATCCGGTGGCCGGTGTAGCCGTCCTCGCCGTAGGCGGTGCCGTGGTCGGAGCAGACGATCGCGAAGCAGGGGCGGCGGGCGCTCATCGCGGCGAACAGCCGGCCGATGTGCGCGTCCACGTACTCCAGGGCCGCGGCGTGGGTGGCCCGGGAGTCCCCGTGCTCGCGGGTGGCTCCGGGCAGGTGGAACCAGTTCGGCTGGTGCAGCGCCGAGACGTTCAGGAAGAGGAACAACGGCTGGTCAGCGGGCTGTTCGGCGGCGACCCGCTCGGCCCGGGCGACCTGCTCCTCGAAGGACGTCGGCGAGGCCACGCCCAACTCGGGCGCCCAGTGGCTCTCCTGGAAGA
Organism: Kitasatospora sp. NPDC057512; assembly: GCF_042802135.1. Taxonomy (NCBI): domain Bacteria; kingdom Bacillati; phylum Actinomycetota; class Actinomycetes; order Kitasatosporales; family Streptomycetaceae; genus Kitasatospora; species Kitasatospora sp. NPDC057512. The sequence goes on along the minus strand of NZ_JBHVET010000608.1, from coordinate 767 downwards.
GCCCGGGCAGCACCGAGCCCAGCGGGCCCTGCTTGTTGAAGAACCCGACGCCGCCGATGCACACCGTGCGGTACCCGGCCGCGGCCAGGGCCGTCGGCAGGTCGGGGGCGTCGAAGACCCAGGTGCGCGGGGCGGTGCTCTCGGAGCCGGCGAAGCGGGCCGCGAACAGGCGCGGGTGCGGGCCGTCCGGGGAGGCCGGCGTCGGCAGGAAGCCGGCCAGGATCGCCTGGTGGGAGGCGTAGGTGAAGCTGCCGGGCGCGTGCCGGTGCTCCCAGCGGCCGCCGGGGAGGACGGCGGCGAGGTTCGGGATGCGGCCGGCGGCGGCCAGTTCCTCGGCCACGTCGAGGCGGAGCGTGTCGAGGGTGACGAGCAGCAGGTCGTGGCTGCCCACGACGGCGTTCATGTCGGGGGAGGGGAGGGTGGTCCGGTGGTTCATCGAGCGGGTTCCGTGATCTGGTGGTCCGTCGCCGCGGGCGACGACGGGGAGGGGGCGGTCAGCGCGGCCAGTTGGGCGCCGTAGGTGTCGAGGCCCTCGGCGGGGCCGCCGGGCAGGCCGGTGAGGTTGGGTAGCAGGTCGCCGAAGGCGTTCACCTCGCCGACTAGGGCGCGCCGCCACCCGGCCGTGGGCAGCACGTCGACGCCGACCATCGGTGAGCCGGGGAAGCAGGCCGCCGCCCGCTCGGCCGTCTCCAGCAGGGCCGGCCAGGCCGGCCCTGCGGCCTCCCGGGCCCGGTCGAGGCTGCCGCGGGCGCCGCCGAGGTACAGGT
>NZ_JBHVET010000607.1:0-5474 GCF_042802135.1 Kitasatospora sp. NPDC057512 | reverse complement strand
TTCGATCACCACCATCACCATGTCCTTGGGGGGACTTTCACATGAACGCGTCCGTTATCGCCCGTATTGCGAAGATCGTCCCGCTGGCCGTCGTCGCCGCCGTCGGCGTCACCGCCTGCGGCCCGACCGAGGGCGGGGCCTCCGTCGCGGCTTCCGCTCCCGCCTCCGCCCCGGCCGGCACCTCCTCGGCCACCCCTGGCGCGGGCGCCGTCCCGGCCGCGCCGACCACCGAGGCGGCCCCGGCCGCCGCCACCCCGGCCGGGCAGGCCCCCGCCGCCGGGGCCGCGACGGCCAGGACCGACGTCAAGGCCGCCGCGAAGGCCGCGGCCAAGCCCGCCGCGCCGAAGACCCCCGCCCCGTCCGGCGGAAGCGGCATCGGCATCACCTTCGGCGGCCTGAGCGAGGGCGGGAAGATCGGGCTGAACGACCTGGTCCCCTTCACCGTCACCTGGAAGAACAACGACGCCACCGGCACCCGCAGCGTGGCCCCGGTCGTGTCGACCCAGCAGTACCAGGGCGCGCCCTGCACCATGGTGCTCGCGATGGCGGACGGCACCCTGGAGCGCAAGGACGCCTCCGGCTGGAAGAAGCTGGACCACCTCAGCCAGGGCGGCGGGATGGACTACGCGGGCACCGCCGACGACGCGGCCTTCACCCTGGCAGCCGGCGAGAGCCGGACCATCGAGTTCCGGATGCGGCTGTCCCTGGCCAACCGTCCGGGGCGGATCACGATCGAGGCCGACGCCCCCGTGCCGCACTCCAAGAACTACCTGGACATGGCGAAGGCCGAACTGAACGCCGTAGTCGTCGACAGCCACAGCCCGGAGATGCTCTCGGTGATGCCGCCGGCCAAGGGCGTGATCACCACGGACCCGCTCCCGTTCAGCTTCCGGGTCTCCTCGCCGGACGGCACCGCGGGCCTGCGCCCCCGGGTGACCGTGTGGAGCTCCGACCTGCTGACCGCGGACGGCGTCACGGTGGAGGCCCGGGTCGGCGACGTGTGGAAGCCGGTCGAGCTGAAAGACGACTGCGGTCTGGTCACGGTCGACCCGAACGTGCCGGGCGTCCGCGACGGCAACACGGTCGAGTACACCTTCCGGGCCACGTTCAAGGAGGCCCCGAAGGACGGCGCCAACGTGGACATCCGGGTGAGCGCGGACTCGAACGGTCACCAGTCCGTCCAGCGGTCCGTCTTCCTGCGCGACGCGCGCTGACGCCAAACACCCGCGCACCCGCAGGTCGGTCCGGTTCGTTCGGCGCGGGGGCGGCTGGTGCTTCCCACGCCCAGGGCACGTCGCCCGCTCAGTCCCAGGGCGGGGAGGTCCGGCCGTCCGGTTCCAGGCCGTAGCGCAGCAGTCGGGCCCAGTGCGGGTCGGCACGACGGCGTTCGGCCAGCGCTTCCAGGGGCCGGCTCTCTCCGGCGTCGGCGGCGCGGCGGCAAGCCTCCTCGGGCTGCTCCGGTTCGAGGGAGGCCAGGTCTGCGTCGTCCCCGGCCGTCGTGACGGCCCACAGGGCGACCACGCTGCTCCGGGCTGCGGCGTCGTAGACGAGTTCGGTCAGCAGGGGGTGCTTGTCCCGGCCCATCCGGACCCACGGAACGGCGAGCTGGACGTCGTAGTCACCGGAAGCGAGCCCTCGGGTGACGAGCCGGTCCATCTCGGACGGGTTGCCGTTGCGTTCCTGGAGCCAGGCGAGGTCCCAAGGGGCGAACCGGCTGCCGGCCTCGGCGTTCGCCCGGTACAGCCGCGCCGCCTCCTGCGGTGCTCCGGCCCGTTCGCGCATGCGTGCCAGCGTCTTGAAGGCCCTCATGTCCTTCTGTCCGGCCGCCTCCCGGGCTAGGCGTTCCGCCTCCTCCGGGTGGCCGGCCCGCTCCCGGATCTCGGCGAGTCCACAGAGCGCGGCGCGGTCTCCGGCCTCGTACGCCTTCCGGTGGAGCAGGTCCGCGTGGCGCAGCCGAAAGCGCCTCAGGGCGGCCCAGCCGAGGGCACGGGTGTCGTCGGGAGATGCGCAGTGGTCCACGGCGGCCTCCCAGAAGCCGACACCCGGGACCTCGTGGGTACGGGTGTGACGGCCGTGCTGCTCCAGGTAGTCGGCCAGCCGGAACCACGGTTGGCCGGACGGGAGCGGGCCGTCCGCGTGGGGGGAGGGGACCACGGTGAGCGGTCCGGGGGCGCCGCGGCACGGCCGGGTGGCGACGACGGCGGCTTCCTCCCAGTGCTGGGGTGCGGCCGTCTCCAACCGGCTGCGCGAGAGGTAGGCGGGGGCGGCAGCCGCCAGCAGGGGCCACGGCAGGTCCACGCCGTGGCCCAGACGCCGCAGGTCCATGGCCGTCTCGATCAGGGCGCGGGCGGCCGACGGGGCGGTCTCGTACCGCTCCACCAACGCGGGCGCCCCCGCCAGGTACTGGACGACCTCGCCGTCCCGCGCCCGCCCGGCCGCCTCGGCGAGTCGCGGGTCCGCTCCCGCGACCCGCTCGAGTTCGGCCAGGTCCTCCCGGGTGAAGGCGTCCGGCACCCGGATGCTGCGGCCCTCGACCAGGGCCCGGGCGCCCGGGTGGCGCTCGTCGTCGAGGAGTTGCCAGTACTCGGGCCACAGGGTGCCCAGGACGAGGACCGGCCCGCGCTCCGGTGCGGCCAGCAGCTCGCGCAGGCCCACGGCGGCTTCCTCGCCGAGCGGGTTGGCGGGCTGGAGCAGGTACGACTGCGTCTCGTCGAGCCACACCACCGTGTACGGCACGATCGCGCCGGGCGTCCGGAGCCCCGCGAGGAGCCGGCGGAGCGTCAGGGGATGCCAGACCCGCCAGTGCGACGGCAGCTCCCGCAGCGCCTCCCAGCATGCCCGGGTCTTCCCCGTCGACGAGCCACCGACCAGGACGGCCGTGCCGCTCGTACCGTCGACGGCCCGCCGTACCACCGCGCGCAACGCGTCGTCGTGCGCCCGCGCGACGTAGGCCGGCAGCCCGGGGCCGTCGCCGTGGTCGGTCGCGATGCTCCGGCGGACGTTGAGCGCCATCGGGTCGGTGACGGAACGCAGGGGCACGCCCGCCGGCCCCTGGAAGGCCTGGTGCTCGGAGAGGTGGACGTGCACGACCCCGCCCTGGACCACCAACCCGTGGAACGTGCCCCCGTCGATGGTGTTGGCGATGGTGTCGGCGACGTGCTCGTGCTCCGACGGTTCCACGGACGTACCTCCCCCTGTGGGCCACGAGCGGAAAGCTGCGGAGCGGCGCCGGACCCGTGCGATCCACCGTACCGGCAGTGGCCTCCGGGCGGTGCCGCGATCCGCGCACCCGGTTGTCGGAGGTCCCGGGCCGCACGCCGGCCCCGACTGAACCCCCTCGCCTGAAGGCGGTGGTGCCGGGGAAGCAGCGCCGGGACGCCGAGGTCCCGGGTTCGCCGATGTCCCGGTTCACCGATGTCCCGGTTCGCCGGAGGGTTACTGACCGGGTTCGTCGTGGATGGTCAGTGATCCGGCGAGGTCGAGGTCGGCGACGGTGCCGTTCGCCCCGGCGCGGACGAGCAGCACGGCGCCGAGCGCGGTGCTCCAGAACGTCCGGGCCTCCACCGCGAGCGGCCGGCGGGCCGTCCAGCCGCGGCTGTCGACGAGCTGGCCCACGAAGCGCTCGGACTGCCGGAACAGCAGCTGGAGGTGCCGGTCGACCACGGGGGCGAGTTCGGGTTTGGAGATCCCGGCGGCGAGTGCCCGCGTGACGGACGGGAGCGAGGGCATGGCCAGGACGGCGCGGGCGATGTTGCGCCGGAACGTCGCCGCGTCGGGGGCTTGGCGGCCGATGCGCTCGATCCGTCGGGCGTCGTGCAGCAGGCCGAGGAAGGCGGCGTGCACGAGCAGCGAGTCCTTGGAGCCGAAGTGGTAGGTGACCTGGTTGGGGAAGACGCCTGCCGCGGTCGCGATCTCCGCGACGCTCAGCTCGGCGCCGGGCCGCTCCTTGCAGAGCTCCGCGGTCGCCTCGATCAGCCGGATCCGCGTCGCGCGGCCGCGGTCCCGCGAGCGGCCAGGGGCCGGTCGGGCTCCGGTTCGCTTCTTCTCCACGTGCTCCTGCTCCACGCGCCCCTTCTCCACTCGCTCGTTCTCCATCCCAGAATTGTATGTGATACAACTTGGCCCGCGTTCACTTGTATCGCATACAAGAAAGCAAGAAGGGCTGAGGAACATGCACCGAACTGAAGTCGTCGTGACCGGACTCGGCGCGATCACCCCGCTCGGGGCCGATGTGGCGTCCACCTGGGAGGCCCTGCTCGCCGGCGCCTCGGGCCTCCGCGGGGGCGTGATGCGCGACCACGAGGGCGTCGGCCTCCCCGACACCGTCGCGGGGACGATGGCGGTCGACCCCGCCACGCTGCTGCCGCCGGTACAGGCGAGGCGGCTCGACCGCTCGCAGCAGGCGGCCCTGGTCGCGGCGGCCCAGGCCTGGGCCGATGCCGGAGCCCCGGAGGTGGACCCGGACCGGCTCGCCTCGGCGATCGGCACGGGCATCGGCGGCGTGGGAACGCTGCTGAGGGAGGACGACGTCCTGGAGACGGCCGGAGCCCGGCGCGTCTCGCCCCGTACGGTGCCGATGCTCATGCCCAACGCGGCGGCGGCGCTGATCAGCATCGAGTACGGCGCGCGGGCCGGGGTCTACACGCCCGTCTCGGCGTGCTCCTCCGGGGCCGAGGCGATCGCCCTGGCGGCCGGTCTCATCCGGGCCGGCGAGGCGGACGTGGTCATCGCTGGCGGGACCGAGGCCGCGACCACCCCGATCACCGTCGCCGGGTTCGCCCGGGCCCAGGCACTGTCGGGGTACACCGGCGATCCCGCCTCGGCGTCCCGGCCGTTCGCGGCGGACCGCAGCGGATTCGTCCTCAGCGAAGGCGCCGCCGTCCTGGTACTCGAAAGCGCCGAGCACGCCGCCGCCCGGGGCGCACGCATCCGCGCGGTGCTCGCGGGCGCCGGCATCGCCGCCGACGCCCACCACATCACGGCGCCCGCCCCCGACGGCGCCGGTCAGGTCTCCGCCATGCGCAAGGCACTCGCACAAGCCGGTCTGACTCCCGGGCAGATCGGTCACATCAACGCCCACGCCACCGGAACACCGGTCGGCGACACCGCCGAGGCGCGCGCGATCAGGGAGGTCTTCGGCCACGCCACCGTGACGGCCCCCAAGGCCGCGCTCGGCCACCTCTTCGGCGCCGCCGGCGCGATCGAAGCGCTCATCGCCGTCCTCAGCGTGGAGCACGGCGTCATCCCGCCGACCCGCAACCTCACCGCGGCCGGCATCGGCACCGACATCGGCCTCGATGTCGTCACGGAGCGCCGGGACGTCCCCCAGGCGGCCGTGCTCAGCAACTCCTTCGGCTTCGGCGGGCAGAACGTCTCCCTCGTCGTCACCGACCCACACCACCGCACGCCCCGTACGGCCCCGGCCGCGCCATGACCCGCGCGGACGCACCGAGTGCCGCAGGGTCCTACGACTG
>NZ_JBHVET010000606.1:0-5495 GCF_042802135.1 Kitasatospora sp. NPDC057512 | reverse complement strand
TCCCAGGCCAGCGGCGGCTGGCGCGGGTCGACGCCGACGCCCTCGACCCGGCTGTCCAGTCGGACGACCAGGATGCAGCGCGGCACCACGGCCGGCAGGGCGAAGAGCATGGCGTCCCCGGCCACCGGGCGCTGCTGGAAGCACCGGACGTCCGCGCCGTCGGCCAGCCGGGCCGTGCCGTCGGACTGCTCGCCGGAGGCGGAGACGGTGACCAGCCGCTCCAGCGAGCTGGGGACGACCGGCAGGTCCTCGGCGGTGGAGAGGACCACCGCCTCGTCGGTCTCGGTGCGCAGTGTGGAGACCTCGGTGCCGGCCCGCAGCAGGACCGTCTCGGTCTGCGGGGCGGAGAGCCAGAAGTCGACCTCGGCCCGGGCCGCGGCCGGCGGGAAGAGCCGGATGCCGAGCAGGTCGAGGAAGGCCGCGTAGTTCTTCTCCGGCACCCGGTTCAGCCGGTAGAGCAGCTGGTCCACCAGGTAGGCGAAGGTCTCGATCAGGGTGACGCCCGGGTCGGAGACGTTGTGGTCGGTCCACTCGGGGGCGCGCTGCTGGACGTACCGCTTGGCCTCGTCGACGAGCTGCTGGAAGCGGCGGTCGTCCAGGTTCGGGGAGGGCAGGGCCATCAGTTCGCAGACCCCTCGGCCGAGTTCGGGTGTTCCGGGATGGTGTAGAAGGGGAAGACCAGGTTGCGGCGGTCGTTGGTGGCCCGCACGGTGTAGTGGACGTCGATGTAGAGGGTGCCCTCCTCGACGCTGTCGAAGGCGATCACCACGTCGTCCACCTCGATCCGCGGTTCCCAGCGCTCCAGCGCGATGCGCACCTCGCGGGCGATCCGCCCGGCGGTGGTGCTGTCGCCGGTGGCGAAGACGTACTCGTGGATGCCGCAGCCGAACTCGGGGCGCATCGGCCGCTCGCCGGGGGCGGTGCCGAGGATCAGCCGGATCGCCTCCGCGAGTTCGCGGTCGCGCTCCACCAGGGCGATGCCGCCGGTGGCGTTGACGCGCAGCGGGAAGGCCCAGCCGCGGCCGATGAAGTTGCCCGTCATATGCCGCCGCCGATCAGCACGTTGAACGCGCCGACGGTGATGGTGGCGCCGCAGGTGGTCTTGTCCCCCACCCGGGCCGCGGGCAGGCCGCCGATCAGTACGACTCCCCCGGTGAGCGCGCCCGGGGAGGGCAGCACCACGTCGCCGGGGCCCAGGGCCAGGTGCGGGGGGACGACGCAGGCGTGGACGGTGCCGACGACGGCGGCGGGGCGGCCGCCGATCAGCACGGTCGCCACCTTGAGGGCGCCCGGCGGCGGGGTGGTGAGGGCGCCGCCGTGATCGGTCAGGTCGCCGGTCCGGGCTGCGGGGGGCATGTGCGGTCTCCGTTTCGGATGGTGCCCGCTGGTCGTGGGGCACGCGTCTGCTGCCAGGTGTCTGTGACGATACGTCAGTTGATCCGTACGAGGGCCCCCTTGAGCACCGCCTCGGCGCCGCCGTCCACGGTGACCGCCGTCGTGCCCCGGACGGTGACCGATCCGCCGCGCACGTCCACCGTGCCGGTGCCCGCGTCCAGGGTGATGCCGGAGGAGGAGAGCCGGACGGTGCTGCCGGCCGCGCCGCCGAGGCCGTGGACGGTCAGCACGATCTCGCCGCGCTGCTGGTCCAGCTTCACCTCCAGCTTGCCGTCGCCGCTCGCCAGCCGGACGCCGGACTTTCCGCCCGGCACGTCCAGCAGCTCCATCCGGTGGCCCGAACGGGACACCACGGAACGGCGGTTGACCTTGCCGGAGCCCGGGTCGACCAGTGGCACGTCGTGCGGGGAGGGCCGGTCCACGCCGTTGTAGAGCCCGCCCAGTACGTACGGGCTGTCCAGGTCGCCCTGCTCGAAGCCGACCAGCACCTCGTCGTTGACCTCGGGGCTGACCACCCCGCCGCCCCCGGCGCCGCCCCACTGCACGGTGCGCACCCAGTCGGAGACGTAGGTGTCGTCCAGCCAGGGGAACTTGAGCTTCACCCAGCCGCGCTGCCCGCCGCCCGGCTCCCGGACGTCGGTGACCACGGCGACGGCCAGGCCGGGCATCCGCGGCCCGCGCGGCGGCGCGTTGCCGCCGCTGGTCAGCCCGGCCAGCGAGCGGTCGGGGGCCGCGCTGACCACCACGGTGGTCCGGTAGCCGCGGAACGGTTCGAGCAGGTGGCGCACCCCGGTGGCGGTGTAGCGGCCGGAGAAGGCGGCGCCGACGTTGCCCAGGGCGACCGCGGTTCCGGCCCGCAGCCTCGGGTTGCCCTCGGCGACGACCTCCAGCTCGCCGAAGCCGGCCGCCACCGAGGCGGCCAGCGACCGGGCCACCGAGGCGGTCTCCGCCTGGGTGCGGTACGGGGTGTCGGCGACGGTCAGCCGGGCCCGGGCGGGGAAGGCGGAGGTCACCGCCGAGGGGCTCATCCCCGGCTGCACCGTCTGGGACGTCACCGCGGGCTCGGTGGCGACCAGGGCGTTCTTGGTGGTGACGTTCCAGCCGCGCGCCTCGACGGTGTCCGCCCCTCCGGCGCCGGTCAGCACGCCGCGCAGCTCCAGCAGGTTGCGGCCGTACTCCAGCACCAGCGGGTTCTGCGGCGCGGGGGTGGACGGGGCCGGCGCGCCGGAGGCCGGGTCGGGCCTGACGAACTCCAGCTTCCCGTCGTCGTCCACCCGCACCTGGGCGCCGCTCTCCTGCGCCAGGAACTGGAGGAACTCCCAGTCCGGGACGTTGGCCTGGGAGAGCTGCTGGTGGACGACCGGGAAGGAGTCCACCCGCCCGCAGGTCAGGCCCGCTCCGGAGGCGACCTCGCGGACGATGTCGGCGGTCGTCATGTTCCGGAAGGCCTTCACCCGGCGCCCGCGCATCAGCCGGTGGGTGACCGCCGAGGCCCGCACCACGGTGTACGAGCCCGTGGTGTCCACCTCCAGCTCCAGCGCCGTCACCTCGCCGGTGAACAGCCGCGCCCGGGTGTTCCCCTGGACGGTCACCACGGACACCTTCAGCGGGGTGCCGATGGTGATCCCGGTGGCGGAGAGGAAGGTGTGGTCGGCGTCCCGGAAGGACAGCACCGCGGTGTCGGGCAGGCCGACGCTCTCCTCGATGTCGCAGGAGACCAGCTGGGTCGCCCAGATCGGCGGCAGCGGGCCCGGTGCCTCGACGACGGGATCGGCGGCGAAGGAACGGCCGCCGCGGGCCTCGGGCGTGGTCATGGCCGCACCCCCTGCGCGGCGCCGCTCGGGGTCCGTCCGCTCTGCGTGAGCTCCTCGATCCCCGGCACGATCAGTTCGGCGCCCGGGATCAGCGCCAGCGGGTCGTCGATGTCGTTGGCCTCCGCGATGGTGCGCCAGGCGGTGGCGTCCCCGTAGGCGCGCCAGGCGAGCAGCGGCAGGCTGTCGCCGGCGATCACCCGGTGGGTGCTGCGGGCCTCCGGCGAGCCGGAGGTCGGGTTCTGGCCGGCCGGGTCGACGCTGGCCTCGTCGATGCTGAGCGAGCAGACCGCCCGCAGCGGCTTCCCGTCGACGTCGAAGAGCGAGTAGGTGACGGAGAGGCCGGTCAGCACCCCGTTGAACGACGTGGTCTTCAGGGTGCCCCAGTCCAGCCGGATCCACGGGCTGGCCGGGGTCTTGCGCGCCAGGCTGGCCGGGGTGGGCACGCAGGCCGTCATCAGCTGCTCCACCGCCCGCTCCACCGAGTTGTCGTGGGTCGCGGTGGAGTCCAGGAACACGTCGAGGGAGAGCGAGCGCGGACCGCTGCCGACGAACTCGGGCAGCGCGGACTCGCCCGCCATCCGGGACGGGGTGCGCCGCCACTCGGTGGTCTTGCGCAGCACCAGGGTCGCCGGGTTGAACTGGAGCCGGAGCTGGGCGAGCGTGCCGCCGGGCTGGGCGCCGACCGTGGACGGTGGCTCCATGATGGTCAGTTGGGCCCGGGTGACGCTCGCGGGGACCGCTGGGGACATCCTGGTGCTCCTTCCGTGGGTCGGGCTGTCGGACTGTCGGGCGAGGGGGGCGGGTCTGGCTGTCGGGCGAGGGGGGCGGGTCGGGCCGCCGGGCAGGCGGCGGGGTCAGGAGGGGCGCAGGCCCGCGTGGGCGATCTCCAGGGTCTCCATCGCGGCCTGGGAGTTGGCGGGGTCGAAGGACGGGCCCTCCCAGCGCACCGGGACGATGCCGAGCACCTGCCAGCCGACGATCCGGCTCAGGTCCGGCCGCAGCGCCACGATCTCGCCGTCCTTCGGCTCGACCTTCTGGACGATCTCGGACAGCCAGCGGGCGATCTTCGTCGTATCGGCGGTGACCGCCCGGGTCAGGGTGATGTTCGTCCAGGTGATGCGGCCGGGCAACTGCCAGGCGAAGCCGTTGTTGCCGCCCTCCGCGTACTGCTCGATCTCGACCTGGGCGCCGAGTCCCGAGCAGGTGGTGAACTCGCCCAGGTCGTTGCCGCCGATGGTCAGGCTGAAGAACACACTGGACGCGAAGATGGTGTCGGTCATCGGTTCGGCTCCCTGCTCCCTTGCTTCCGGTCACGGCGCTGCGGCCTGCTGTCGGCCGTCCGGCTGGTCCGCGTTCTGGTCTGCGTTCTGGTGTGCGTTCTGGTCTGCGTTCTGCTGAGCGTTTCCGGCCCCGCGTTCCGGTCCGTGCTCAGCGGCGCATGTCGTACGGCTTGCCGCTGCGCTCCCGGCCCCTGCGCAACTCGGTGCGCAGCAACCGGCCGACCGGTTCGACCAGCCGCCGGGCCAGTTCGTCGAGGTCGGCGGGGTCGGCGGACGACGCGGCGGACGGTCCGCCGGGGGCGTTCCCCGGGGCGCTCCCGGCGGGCGAGGCGGCCGGGGACGGCGCTGCGCGCTGCACCGTGGTGGGCGTGCGCGCTGGTACGGCGGTCAGCGGCACCCCGGTCAGGCCGGTCTGCTCGGCCACCCGCTGCAACAGCCGCGCCGTGGCGGGCGAAGGCGGGGCGGGTGACGGCGGGGCGGTCGGGGTGGGCGCGGCGGTGGTGGCCCTGGTGGCGGTGGTGGTGTGCCCGGCGGGCAGGGCCCGTGACACGACGAGCGCGGGTGCGGTGGCGGCCCCGACGGCGGGTTGCCACCCCGGGGACGGCTGCGGGGGCCGCGACGTCGCCGGAAGACGCTGGACCGGCGCGGCCGTCACGGGCCTGAGCCGGACGACCGGTGGGCGCGGGGCGGGCGTCGCCGTCGCCGCTGTGGCCGCCGCACCGGGGGTGCCGGGGCTCGGACGGCCTGCGGAGGTCGGCATGGCGGAACGCTGCAACGCCGGGGCGCTCACGTTCGGGACCGCCGCACGGGGTCGGCCGGGCAGGGCCTGCGACGGGTTCGCGGGTACGGCTGCGGTCGGACCGGTGCCTCCCGCCGCTGACGGGTGCTCGGCCCGACTCGACGACCGCCGGGAGAACGCGCGTTGCACGGCGGCCACGACCCCGCGCGACGCCTCCGTACCGGCGACGGCCGCCCCCGGGGCACTGGACCGCGCCGGGGTCGTCCG
>NZ_JBHVET010000605.1:0-5495 GCF_042802135.1 Kitasatospora sp. NPDC057512 | reverse complement strand
ACCTGATCGTGGACCCCCGGCAGAAGGCGGTGACGCCGTTCTCGGATCCCGACCGCGACCGCCGGCGGCGATCAGGGGTGAGGTCCCCGATCGCCGCCGCCGACCGATCGCGGGCCGGCCGGTCCGCGGGTCACCGGCCGCCCAGCAGGTGGGCGAGCCCGTCGGCCAGGCCGCCGCGCCAGCAGGCGTAGTCGTGGCCGCCGTTGAACTCGCGGTAGGCGAGGTCGTAGCCGCGGGCGGTGAGGACGTCGCGCAGGTGGCGGTTCTGGGCGAGCAGCATCCACTCCTGGAGTCCGACCTCGATCCAGAAGCGGGCCGGGCGCCGCTGTTCGGCGGCGAGGCGGCGGGTCAGCCACTCGCTGCCGACGTCGAACTCGGTCTCGTCGGGCCACCAGAAGGAGCCGGACTGGGAGAGCGCGTTGCCGAAGCGCTCCGGGCGGCGGTAGGCGGCGTAGGCGGCGGTGAGGCCGCCCGCGCTCTGGCCCGCGACCACGGTGTCGGCGGGGGCGGTGCTCGCGCCGAACTCCGTTGCGGCCCAGGGGAGGAGGCGGTCGGCGAGGAGGTCGACGAAGGCCGGGTTGCAGCTCAGGTCGTCCGGCCGCTGCGGGCCCATGGTGTGCACGAGCAGGGCGACGGTGGGCGGGATCGCGCCGTCCGCCGTCAGGTTGTCGAGGGTGTCGCCGACGGACAGCACCCCGCCCCACATCTCGCCGTCCAGCAGCACCGCGACCGGGTACGGTCCGCCGTCCGCGCGGTGCCCGGCCGGGAGGTGGACGTCCACCCGCCGGCCGGCCGCCGTGTGCGCGACGGTCCGCCCGCGCGGCACGCCGTCGCGCCGCGCCACGTACGGCTGCGCGGGCGCGGCGGGCAGGCTGAGCACCGAGGAGGGGTGCCGGCCGTCGCGGGCGGGCAGCCGGGGTTCGGTGTCGTACGGGTCGGGGCGGGCCCGGTCCAGGACGCGCAGCCAGTCGGCGCGGGTGGTGCCGGGGGCCTCGCCCCGGAAGGGGTACAGCTGGTAGGAGGCGCGGTGGTCCTCGCGCAGCCGGTAGGTGATCGACCAGGTTCCGTCGGCCTGACGCTCCATCAGGTGCGGTGTCAGGTCCCCGGCGTGGCGGTCCTTGTCGGTGACGGTGTGCAGCAGGGCGAGCACGCCGTCGCAGTCGGCCTCCCGGTGGGTGAAGGTGACCAGGCGGTAGGCGGGGTCGGCGGGGTCGATGGCGACGACGGGCGGGGCTTCCACGGTGGGTTCTCCAGGGGTGGTCACGCGGGGCTGCCCTTGCGGCTGAGCAGCACCCAGAGCAGGAACGGGCCGCCGAGGACGGTGGTGACGATGCCGACGGGGATCTCCACCCCGCCGAGCAGCACCCGTCCCAGGGTGTCCGCGAGGACGACGAGCAGGGCGCCGGTCAGGGCCGAGCCGAGCACCGGCACCCGTGCGGGCCCGGCCAGTCGCCCGGCGATCACCGGCGCGGCCAGTGCCACGAAGCCGACCGGCCCGCAGACGCCGACCGCCAGCCCGGCCAGGGCGACGGCCAGCAGCAGGCAGGCGAGCCGCACCCGGCCCGGGTCGACGCCGAGCGCGGAGGCGACGCTGTCGTCGAAGCGCAGCACCGCCAGTCGCCGGGCCACCACCAGGGCGAGCGGCACCAGCACGGCGAGCCCGACCAGGACGGGCGTGGCGATCGCGAGGTCCCGGCCGTTGAGGCTGCCGGAGGTCCAGACGTACAGCGAACCGGCGGAGTTGAGCGAGCGGCGGGCCAGCGCGACCTGGATCACCGCCGACGCCAGGGCGGACATCGCGAGGCCGACGACCAGCACCCGGTAGCCGCGCGCGCCGAGCCCGCCGGAGACGAGGGTGACCACCAGGACGGCGGCCAGCGCGCCGAGCGGTCCGGCCCACCAGGCGCCGAAGGTGCCGGAGGCGGTGGCCGAGATCAGCACGGCCGCGGTCGCGCCGTCGTTGACGCCGAGGAGTTCGGGGGTGGCCAGGCGGTTGCGGGCGAGGGTCTGGGTCAGGCAGCCGGCCAGGCCGAGCGCGGCCCCGGCGGCGAGTGCGGCGACGATCCGGCCGAGCCGGAACTTCTGCACCAGCAGCACGTCGAGGCGGTCGCCGTAGCCGAACACGGCCTGGAAGGTGCGGCCGAGGTCGAGTTCGCTCTGCCCGGCGTGGGCGGCGACCACGACGGCGGCGAGCAGGGCGGCGGCCAGGCCGAGCGAGGCGGCCAGCGCCCGGCGGGGGAGCAGCAGCGACCAGGCGCCGTAGCGCAGTGCCAGATCCGGCTTCGGGGCCGGTGGTTCGGCCCGCCGACCGGCCGGCGGGGTGGCCTCGGCCGGGTCGCTGAGGGCGAGCGCGGCGGAGCGCCGGGAGCGGACGATGGCGATCAGGGCGGGGGCGCCGACGAGGGCGACGATCACCGACACCGGTGCCTCGTACGGCCTGGCCACCACCCGGGCGAGGACGTCGGCGCCGGTCAGCACGGCCGCGCCGAACAGTCCGGCGAGCAGGGTCAGTCGGCCGATCCGCGGCCCGGCGAGGGCCCGGGCGAGGAAGCCGGCCAGCAGGCCGAGGAAGGACACCGGCCCGGCCAGGGCGACCGCGGAGGCGGTCAGCAGGGTGACCGCGACGGCGACCGCGGCCCGGGTGGCGCCGGGGCGGTGGCCGAGGCCGCGGGCCAGGTCGTCGCCGAGCGCCAGGGCGGTGAGCGGCCGGGTGGTGAGCGCGGCGAGCAGGAAGCCGGCGCCGAGGACGGGGGCGAGCCGGGCGAGTGTGCTCCAGCCCTCCACCCCGGCCAGCGAGCCGAGCACCCAGACCCGGTAACGGTCGTAGGCCTCGGGCGAGTTGACGATCAGCACGCCGGTGAGCCCGCCGAAGGTGGCGCCGACCGCGGAGCCGCCCAGCACCAGCCGCATCGGCGAGCCGCCGCCCCGGCTGCCCGCGATCAGCAGCACCAGCGCGCTGGCGAGCACGGCGCCGCCGAAGGCGAAGGCGAGGTAGCCGTAGGAGCTCTGCACGCCGAGCACGGCGATGCCGAGCACGACGCCCAGCGAGGCGCCGGCGTTGACGCCGAGCAGGCCGGTCTCGGCCAGCGGGTTGCGGGTGACGGACTGCAGCTGCGCCCCGGCGACGCCGAGCGCCGCGCCGACCAGCAGGGCGGTGAGGGTGCGCGGCAGTCGCAGGTCGCCGACGACCAGGGCCAGCCGGCTGTCGGCGCGGGCGCCGCCGTGGTTCAGCAGGTAGTCCAGCACCCGCCCGGGGCCGACCTCGCCGGCGCCGACCGACAGCGAGAGCGCGGCCAGGGCGAGCAGGAGCACCACCGCCGCCGTGACGGCCGGCCAGGTGGGGCGGGTGCCCTCCGGGCGGCCCCCGGGCCCCTCCGAGCGGCCCCCGGGCCGTCGGGGCTCCGGCGCGGTGGCGGGGGGCGCCTTGGTGACGCCGGCTTGCGACAATGTCATAAGGTAAGGCTAACCTAATGGTCGAGTCCGTCCCGCGGGGCCCCTCCGCCCCGCCGAACTGCCCGGACTCCGCTCAACTCCCGTACCACCGCTGCCCGGAGGCACCCATGCCGTTCGCCCGTCGCCCGCTCAGCCCCGTCCGCCGCCGTGCGGCCCAGGCGCTGGCCGTCACCGGGGCGGCCGCGCTCCTGCTCACCGGCTGCGGCTCCTCCGGCTCCTCCTCCTCGGGTTCGTCCGCGGCCGCCTCCCCGGCGGCCGACGCGGCGGGTGGCGGAAAGGGCGGCGACGCCGGCAAGCGCACCGTCAAGGACGCCACCGGCAAGGCCGTCGAGGTCCCCGCCGAGCCCAAGCGGATCGTCACCCTCACCCAGGAGGACCTGGACGCGGTGCTCGCCCTCGGCGTCAAGCCGGCCGGCATCACCAACGGCCAGGGGCTGGCCGAGCCGCCCGCGTACCTCAAGGACAAGGTGCAGGGCGTCCCGGTGGTCGGGAACCTGCTCCAGCCCGTGATGGACAAGGTGATCGCCGCCAAGCCCGACCTGATCCTGGCCGGTGACATGCAGGACGAGCAGGTGCTCAAGCAGCTGCGCGAGATCACCCCCGCCACGCTGGTCACCATGGCGCCCACCGACGACTGGAAGCTCGCCTTCCGGGGCATCGGCAACGCCGTCAACAAGCTCGACCAGGCCAACAAGGTGATCGGCGACTACGAGGCCAAGGCCGCCAAGGCGGGCGGCGAGCTCGGCAGGAACAAGGGCGCCGCCGTCTCCATCGTCCGCTGGAACCCCACCGGCCCGAGCTGGATGGAGAAGAAGCAGTTCGCCAGTGGCGTCGCCCTGGACATGGGGCTGACCCGCCCGGCCGCGCAGGACAAGGACGGCAACGCCCACAGCCCGGCGCTCAGCCTGGAGAAGCTCAACGAGATCGACGGCGACTGGCTGTTCCTCTCCACCCTGACCGACGACGGCAAGACCGCGCTCAAGGACGTCCAGTCCAAGCCCGCGTACCAGGAGCTGGGCGCGGTGAAGAACAACCACGCCGTCACCGTGGACGGCTCGGTCTGGTCCACCCGGGGCGGTCCGCTCGCCGCGGACGTCGTCATCGGCGACCTCGCCAAGGCGCTCGGCGGCAGCTGAGCGGGCGTCGGTCGAGGGGGAGCTGCCATGGAGTTGACGATCCAGGGACTCAGCGCCGGCTACGGGCCGGGGCGCCCGGTGCTCGGCGGCGTCGACCTCACCGTCCCGGCCGGCCGGGTGGTGGCGGTGGTCGGCCCGAACGGCTGCGGGAAGTCCACCCTGCTGCGGTCCGTCGCGCGGCTGCACCGGCCGGACGGCGGGCGGGTCCTGGTCGGTGGCGAGGACGTGTGGCGGCTGCGCCCGCGCCAGGCCGCCCACCGGGTCGCGCTGCTGCCGCAGAGCCCGCAGGCCCCGGAGGCGGTGACCGTCGCCGGGCTCGTCCGCTACGGCCGCCATCCGCACCAGGGGCTGTTCCGCCAGTGGTCGGCGGAGGACGAGCGGCTGACCGCCGAGGCCCTGCGCGCCACCGGGGTGGAGGAGTTGGCCGACCGCCGGCTCGACCGGCTCTCCGGCGGCCAGCGCCAGCGCTGCTGGCTGGCCATGGTGCTCGCCCAGGACACCCCGGTGGTGCTGCTCGACGAGCCGACCAGCGCGCTCGACCTCGGGCACGCGGTGGAGGTGCTGGAGCTGGTCCGCCGGGTCGCGGCGGGTGGGCGCACGGTGGTCATGGTGCTGCACGACCTCGCGGCGGCCGCCCGGTACGCGGACCTGCTGGTCGCGCTGCGGGACGGCGCGGTGGTGGCCTGCGGGCCGCCGCGCGAGGTGGTGGACGCTCCGCTGGTGCGGGCGCTGTACGACATCGACAGCCATGTGCTCGCGGCGCCGGGCGACGGCGCGCCGGTCATCGTGCCCCGGGCGCCGCTGGGCTGACGGGGCGGAGGGCCCGCCGGGGCTGTGCGGAGGAGCCGCCGGGGCTGTGCGGGGGACGGGGGGGGCGGAAGGACGGGCGGGGCGTCTGCGTGGGGG
>NZ_JBHVET010000604.1:0-5502 GCF_042802135.1 Kitasatospora sp. NPDC057512 | reverse complement strand
AGGCCCCAGAAGAACCGGGAGTGACTGGCGCAGTAGCCGTATCCGGCGGTGCCGGCCAGGGCCGAGCGCTTGACCGTCTCGCGGGAGGCCGCGCAGGGCAGCGGGGTGGAGTCGATCAGCCGCAGGTCGTCGTGCCAGGTCGGCACCTGTCGGGCCAGTGCCCCGACGACCTGCGGGATGAGCGGGCCGGCCGCGTTCAGCCGCTTGTTGTAGCCGGACTGCCCCGGCAGGTACGGGAACAGGTGCCGCAGCCGACTGCTCGCGAAGCGGTGCCAGTGCCTCGCCGAAGGGAAGCCGAGCAGCACCTGCGCCACGGCCAGGCACAGCAGTTCCGCGTCCGAGAGCCTCGGAGGTCGCCCGATCCGGTGACGCGGGGCCACATGGTCGTCGATGAACACGTACAGTGCCGTCAGAAGGGTGTCCAGGTTCGTCTTCACAAACCAACCAACGGGCACCCTTCGTCATGGTCGCGGCCAGCCCAGCAATCGGACTCACTCATCTAGCGGTTCGTCGCGAGGAAGCGGAGGTACCGGCGCAGGCCGAAGGCGCGGCGATGTTGTTCGACAGCCGTGGAGAGCTGGGCGACCAGCAGATTGTGGGCGGCGCTCGCGCTGGCGAGTTGGGCTTGTTGCTGGATAAGCAACGTGCGCTGGTTTTGAGTAGCCGTCTGGTGCTGCTGCTTCTCCGTGTTGGCCTGCTGCTGGCGGGTGGTGATGCGCTGCTGGAGCTGAGTGCGCTTCAGTGAAGCCGCGCTCTCGGCCCGCGCGATGTCGGCTTCGTGCTGCTTCTTTTGCGCGGCGAACTGCTGGCGGATCGCCGTCCGCTCCTGCTGGCTCAGACTGGTCGGAGCCGACTTCTGGGCTCGTTGTTCCAGCGAGGTCCGCCAGCTTTCGAGTGCGGCGGCCCGGACTTCGCCAACGCCCGGAACCTTGACCTCCTGGCCGTTGGGCCTGATGAGGAACGCGTCGCGCTTGTTGTACCGGCTGCTCTGTACATACCGGACACCGGTGAAGTCGGCGGCCGTGCGGATGCCGGCGGCGACCAGCGCGGTGACTGTCCCCGAGCCCATATTGGAGAGCCTCTTGACCTCTTGGATGGAGGATCGGCCGAGTTTTTCCCGGACGTGTGTCCTGCCCGCGAACGCCAGCGCGGCTTCCAGCCGCTGCTGCTCCGTGGCGGCCAGCGTGCTCAATTTCGTGCGGAGGCTGCCGGTCTCCTTGTTGAGCGTGCTCGTGATCCGGGCCTGTTCGTCGCGCAGTTCGGCCTGGAGGTTCTTGATCTGCTGATTGATCTGTGCGTCCCGGTGCGCGCTGACCTTGGCCAGGGCATCGATCTCCTCGCGGACCTTCTGCACTGCTGCCGCCGGGTCCTCCATCGTTCCCGCCTGCTGTTGAAGCGCCCGCAGCCGGGCTTTCGAGGCTTTGACCTCGGGACGGGAGGACCGCGTGGCTTGGAGGGCGCCACCGGACACGAGAAGAGCCCCGATCTGGGCAGCGGCCAGATAGCCGTAACCGGCGGGCATCACGCTGATGGCGGTCAGCGCCACGGGGGCGGCCGACCCGGTCAGTGCGAGGACGCCGGAGAGGACATCGGTCGCCCGGCGACGCGCGAAGCCCCCGGAGGTGATCGTGCTGGCACTCCCGCTGCTTCCCGCCGGGGCGCTGCGTGGTGGCGGGATGTGCCCGGCAAGCCAGGAGGGGGTTCCGTTCGCGGGGGCTGCCGCAGGAGTCGGACGCTGGGTCGGAATCGCACCGGCTGTGGACAGCGCCGGTACCGCGTGGGTGCCCGCAGTGAGTAGGCCGTGCGTTTGCGCGGCCAGCGCTCGAAGGTTCGGGTCCGCATGGGTCAGCAGCAGGCTCCAGGCCAGCGAGGACCGCGGTTCCTTGAAGTCATCCTCCTTCAGAATCAGGAACTCTCCCTGATCGTCGTGCAGTTGAACCCAGATGTCGGGATCGGTGGCAATCGCGACCAGGCTGAGATGGATGATCCAGGACGAGAAGCGGTCCATCGAGGGGCCGAAGTCCGAGCTCGTGCGGCTCGGGGACTGGTAGTTGCGGTGACCGTTCTCCGTGGACCCCTGCCCCTTGAGGTCCGGAACGTACATTCCGTCGTAGTCGACGAGGCGGAATGTGCAGTCGGACGCGACCAGGAGGTTTCCGTGCTGGAGGTCGCCATGGGCGATGCCGAGCTTCTCCAGGTCGGCCACCAGCGCGGAGAACTGCTCGGCAACCCTGAGGATGGCCGTCGAGTCCCGAACGTTCCGGTCGATCCAGGTGATCAGATTGGTGCCCTCCGCCCAGGCCATCTTCAGGGTCGGGTACCACTGGCCGGCGACGAGGACGCCCCGCGGCAGATACTCGATTCCGACCGGCCAGGGCTGGGACAGCTTGGCGTGCCTGAGGCCGGCGAGTTGCTTGCTGATGGCCTGGTAGCGGGCCTCCAGGGTGCTGCTGTCGCGGGTGAAGCACTTCAACGCGTATCGCTCACCACCCGGGGCGGTGATGGAGAAGACGCTCGCGAAGTTCCCTGAGATCGCCTTCGGCCCGAGCACGGGGCTCTGCTGGACCGTACCGTGTTTGAGATCCGGGTCCTCGAAACACAGCGCGGGGTTCTGAAGGGCTTCCACATAGTTTGCGCCGGTCGGAAATCTGCGTCCGGCGACAGGTCCGCCAGCGGGGGAGACCGCCATCACCCCTCCGTCTTCACCCGCACGCGAATGAGGGCTACGTCGTCGTTGCGCATCCGGGACTCGGCCCGCTCGTGATGGAGCCAGTCGGCGAATGTCTCCTCGCCCAGATCGGCGAGCCTGCCCAGCTGCGTCCCTGCTCCGCCCGATTCGGTATCGGGGTGTGACAGTAGCCACGCCGCCAGGGCATCGGTTGCCAGGAGGAGCTCGTCGTGCGTGCGCAGCTCGCCTGCTGCGGTCGACATCCGGCTGGCGATCAGCGTGGCGTCCCGGTTGCGGCTGCCCAGAAGTTGAGGGGTGATTCCGAAGCCGTGGCCGTCCGTGATGGGGAACGAAGTGACCAGGCGGCCGTCACGGAGGTGGAAGAGACAACTGTCGCCGAGGGCGAGGGCGCACCAGGTCCAGCGTGGCACCGCCTCGGAACCCTCCAGAGCAGTAGGTGCCGGCTGCACGTGAACGGCCGTCAGCGTTGCGAAGGCTCCCTTCTCCAGACCCGGTTGCTCGTACCAGGCGATCGGCCGCCCGTTGGCCTCCCGCTCCGCCTGGTATGTCGAGAGGTACCCGTCCCACTGGTCGACGGTGTGGGCCAGGAGATCCTCGACGAAGGCCCCGGACAGGACGCCCTGCCGATCCCCCCGCTCATCGGCAGCCACCATCGATGCGACCGCGCCCTTCACCAGTTGCCCGGCCCATGCTCCGGCGAGCAGGCTCTCGGACGCCCCGTCGGACACGGCGGCGAAGAGCGAACTGGTGTCGGAAGACAACGAGGCCTCGATGGCGTCCTCGCACTCCTCCAACGAGTTGCCCGTCTTGGGCACGCGGAAGTGCTGGACGTCAAGGGGCATTGAGTGCGCGCCCACGCCGTTCAGCGCAGTTCCGTGGCGCGCGTACCGATGTCGAGGAACTCGATGATGGACGTGATGTCGGCGTTGTAGACGAAACCGCGCGTGGCCTCGCTGACACGGTGGCCCTGCGAAGCGGCGTAGGAACGCATGTGGCTCGGCAGCACGCTCGACATGTGGAAGAGCAACCGGGAGTAGGTATCCGGGAGTTCACTCTCGCTGTCGGGGAAGGTGACGGGAGTTCCGCTCGCCCCGGAGACGTGCAGGTTGAAGAGGAGCACCGGCCCGTCCGCGGTGGCGTGCGAGGCGAGTCCGATGGCCGCGCTCGTGGGGTCGCCGTCGGTGGACTCGCCGTCCGTCAGGTTGAGGACGATGGGCGGGAAGCCGCCCGGGTGCTGGTCGACCCAGCGGGCGACCAGGGAGTCGGCGTAGCCGAGGGCCCGGGTCATCGGGGTGCCGCCGTTGGTGACCGGGTCCATCCAGACCGGGAACTGCACGGTCGTTTCGACGAGACCGCCGGCGCCGTCCGGAACCTTCTTCGTACGGCTCTCCAGACGGGCGGGGCTGTTCGCGATCTCGCTCAGCGGCACGAGGTCACGCCCGGCCAGCGCGCCGGTGAAGGCGGAGCCGACCTGGGTGTGGCCGTAGCCGATCACGGCGACGTGGAAGTAGTCGCGGACGCCTTCTTCCTTCGCGCACTTGACCGACAGCTCGGTCAGCAGCCGGTTGATGGCGTCGGACACGACCTGGGCGCGTTGCTGGACCATCTCGCCGCTGCCGATGGGATCGCTCATCGAGGCGGACTGGTCCACCAGGAAGATGAAGCAGCCGGGGTTGGTGCGGCTGATTTCGGCGGTGTAAGGCATCTCGGTGACCCGGCTCCTCTTGCGCGGCGGGGGACCGAATCGCACGGCACAGGAACACGTGCAGAAAAGCCTGACCCCCCAGGGAAGCCGATCGTAGCGGATGGTGTGCTATGGAGTCACCGGGTTCTGGAGCCGGAAGCCTCTGTAGCCGAACACCTCCGCGTTCACCCGCGGCGGGACGGGGAGGACACAACGAGGACGGCGGTCGGGGCTGTCCCCGCCGAAGTGCCCTCGTTGTGCCCTGTGGCCACCCGGAGCCTGCGTTTCCACAGGTCGGCGGGGCCGACTAGCGGTAGTTCACGTACTGGATCGCGAAGTCCAGGTCCTTGCCCTTGAGCAGGGCCTGCACGGCCTGGAGGTCGTCGCGGCTCTTCGAGCTGACGCGCAGCTCGTCGCCCTGGACCTGCGCCTTGACGCCCTTCGGGCCCTCGTCACGGATGATCTTCGCGACCTTCTTCGCGTCCTCCGTGGTGATGCCCTCCTTGACGTTGGCGAAGATCTTGTACTCCTTGCCGGACAGCTGGGGCTCGTTGGCGTCCAGGGCCTTCAGCGACAGGCCGCGCTTGATGAACTTGGTCTGGAGGATGTCGAGTACGGCGCGCACGCGCTCCTCGCCGTTCGCCTTCATCTCGATCTTCTCGCCCGAGCGGCTGATCTCGGCGCCCACGTTCTTGAAGTCGAAGCGCGTCGCGATCTCGCGGGAGGTCTGGTTGATCGCGTTGTCGACCTCCTGCCACTCGACCTTCGAGACGATGTCGAAACTGGAGTCGGCCATGGGTATTGGTCTCCTTGATGCTCTGGCTTCACTGGCACGGGTCCGCCCCTCCGGGGCGCCCGCGACCCCAGCCTATCCAGCGCCACACCGGCCCCGCCCGTAGCGGGCGCCCGCGGTTTCTTGATCGTCGCGTGATCTATCGAGTGGCGGAGCACCCCCCGGCATCGGGTATGGTTTACCAAGTCGAACGGGGTGAACACCCCGGGAAACGAAGATCCTGGCTGGTTGCCCGAGCGGCCAAAGGGAGCAGACTGTAAATCTGTCGCGCAAGCTACGCAGGTTCGAACCCTGCACCAGCCACAGGATAGAGAAACGGCCTCTGAGCTGCGGAAA
>NZ_JBHVET010000603.1:0-5509 GCF_042802135.1 Kitasatospora sp. NPDC057512 | reverse complement strand
GGGTGCGGCGGTTACGGGACGCGGGCGAGGTCCGCGGCGCCGACGATGCCGGCGGCGGAGCCCATCGAGGCCAGGACGACCTCGGCGCGCGGCCGGTGCACCCCGCCGGTGAGGTAGTGCTCGAAGGCCTTGGCGACCGGGTCGAGCAGCAGTCGGCCGGAGTCGGAGACGCCGCCGCCGAGCACGAAGACGGCCGGGTCGAACAGCGCGGCGAGGTCGGCCATGCCGCGGCCCAGCCAGTCGGACAGCTCGGCGTAGCACTCCAGGGCGAGCGGGTCGCCCTCCTCGGCGGCCTGGGTGATGTGGATGCCGCGGATGGTCTCGGCCACGCCGTCGTTGAGCTCCAGCATCCGGTGGCCGCGCTGCGGGTCGGCGGCGGCCTTCTCCCGGCCGTAGCGGCGCAGCGCGCGCCCGGAGCCGTACTGCTCCCAGCAGCCCTTGCCGCCACAGCCGCAGGTCAGGCCGTCGGGGACCATGTTGAGGTGGCCGATCTCACCGGCCACGCCGAAGCGGCCGCGGTGCAGCCGGCCGTCCAGGACGATGCCGCCGCCGATGCCGGTGCCGACGGTGATCAGCACCATGTCGTGGTGGTCGGCGGCCGCGCCGAAGCGGAACTCGGCCCAGGCCGCGCAGTTGGCGTCGTTCTCGACGACGGTGGACAGGCCGGTGAGCTCCTCGATCCGCCCGCGCAGCGGCTCGTTCTCCCAGTCGATGTTGGGGGCGAAGATCACCGTGGAGCGGTTGCTGTCGACGAAGCCGGGGGCGCCGACGCCCACCGCCGTGACGTCGGGGTGCTCGTCCTTGAGCTCGCGCACGGCCTGCGCGATGGCGTCGACCGCCCACTGCGGGTCGGCCGGGGTGGGCACCCTGGTCCGGGCCAGGATCGCGCCCGCCTCGTCGACCACGCCTGCCGCGATCTTGGTCCCGCCGACATCGACGCCGATGGTCAGAGCCATGTGTCCCTCAGCTATTCACTCGTTCCGCTGGACGGAACGCTACCGCCCAACCCG
The DNA here is from genome assembly GCF_042802135.1 of Kitasatospora sp. NPDC057512. Lineage (NCBI taxonomy): Bacteria > Bacillati > Actinomycetota > Actinomycetes > Kitasatosporales > Streptomycetaceae > Kitasatospora > Kitasatospora sp. NPDC057512. The sequence goes on along the minus strand of NZ_JBHVET010000603.1, from coordinate 4,499 downwards.
GCCCCCGTACACAGCCTCGCATACATTATCCGAAGACAACTCTGGGCCGACGCGGCCGGGATGCTTCAAAAGTCGTATCTAATCTCCTTCTTCGTGACGTACGAGAGCAGCGCGATCACCCTCCGAAAGTCACGGTTTCACTGCTTGGCGGACGGCCCGTCAGCCTCGTCAACGCCGGAGCCACGGCCTCCGTCGCCATCGTTGTCGCCGTCGAGGTCGATCTTCTCCGTCGGCGCGCCCTGCCCGGCGGTCCAGCGGCTCTCGTGCCCGGCCACGGCGGCGCGGTAGGCGGCCAGCAGCTCGGTGCCCGCGGCGGCCAGCCCGGTGCCGGCGGCGGCGAGGTGGGAGTAGACCTCCGGCTGCTGGGTGCGCAGCTTGTCGGCCAGCCCGGAGAGGGTGATCAGGGTGGTGGCGCTCGCCTCCTGGGCCTTGTCGCCGAGCGCACCGGCGAACCGGCGCACCTCGTCCACCAGCGGGCCCAGCTCCGGCCCGAACGGGTGCCCCTGGCCGCCCTGCTCGCCGTCCTGCCGGCCGCCGGGCTCGGTGCGGTCGTCGGTGCTGGTCATCGCGGGCGCCTCCTCAGCCGTGGCCGCACCCCGCGGCCCTCCGGCCCGACGCTACCCGACCGGCCGGGCCGCCCGGAAAGCCGCCGAACCCGGCCCAGGACCCGCCGGAGCCCCGGCCCGGGGCCCGCCGGAGCCCCGTCTGAGCCCCGCCGAACCCCCCGTCAGCCCCGGGGCCAGAGCGCCGGGTCCGGCGCGAACCGCACCGAGAGCACCCCGTCGTGCAGCCCCGCCCCGGCCACCGTGCAGCGGCGCAGCGCGGACGGCAGGGTGAGCACCCGGCGGTGGGTGCCGAGCCCGACGACCAGGTCGTCGCCCCGGCGGACCAGGTCCAGCTCGGAGCGGTCGGCGCCGGGCAGGTCGAGGTGCCAGACCAGCAGGCCCTCCTCGGCGAGCCGGTCCTCGACCGGCCAGGGCTCGGGGGCGAGCCGCTCGGGCCCGTCCCCGTCGCCGTAGAGCCGGTCGGCGACGGCCTCCAGGGTCACGTCGTCCAGCCCGGCGACCAGCACCGGGGCGTCGGTCTCGGCGGCGAGCCCGGTCAGCTCCTCCTGCCGGCGGCGGGCCAGCTCGGCCAGCCAGGGGTCGGGCGAGGAGGCGGCGGCCCCGGGCAGCGCGCCGTGCACCACCACGGCGTCCGGCCGGTGCCCGTGCAGGGCGAGCCCGGCCCGGATCCGGCGCAGCTCCCCGTACGGGTGGCCGTCCGCCGGGACGACCAGCCGGACGCTGGTGCCGGGGTCGGTGATCGCGGCGCGGGACTCGGCCAGTGCCGCGGCGGCCTTGGTGCGCCCCTCGTACAGCCAGTCGGCGGGCATCGGGACGCCGGCCAGCCCGGCCAGCAGCGGGCGCAGCGCCCGGGCGGCCTGCCGCTGCTCGGGGACGAGCCGGTCCAGGTAGCGGGCGAGCTGTTCGGGCAGGGCGAGGGTGGCGATCAGCTCGGCGGGCGGCGGGGCGAGCACGACCAGGACGTCCTGGTCGGCGGCGGGCAGGGCGCGCAGCAGGGCGAGCCGGGCGATGCCGGGGAGGGCGGTGAGCTCCTCGGGGTCGAGCTGTTCGGCCCCGAGCAGGTCGAGGGCGGGCTTGAGCCGGCCGGTGAGCGCGCCGACGGCGTAGCGGAAGGCGGCCTGCTCGTCGATCCGGGAGACGGTCAGGCCCGGTGCGTGCTGGAGCGGTTCGGGCTCCAGCCGGGTGCCGAGGGCGGAGTCCAGGGCACGGTGCGGGTCGTCGGCGGCCAGCAGCCAGGTGCGGTGGCCGCGCCGGGCGGCGTGCAGGGCGGTGGCGGCGGCCACCGTGGGTGCGCCAGCGTCGCCGCTGACCAGGATGGTGCGTGTCGCCGTCATGCCGTGCGGCCCCCGTTCGGTCGTGTCAGCCTTCGACGCGCTTCTTCAGACCGGCCAGGGCGCGGTCGATGATGACCTTCTCGGCCTTGCGCTTGATCATGCCGAGCATCGGGATCTTGACGTCCACGGCGAGCTGGTAGGTCACCTCGGTGCGGCCGCCGGCGAGCGGGGCGAGGGTGTAGGAGCCGTCCAGCGAGCGGAGCATCTGGCTGCGGACGAGGGTCCAGGAGACCTCGCGGTCGCCGTCCCAGGTGTAGGCGAGGACGTGTTCGTCGCGGATGGCGCCGGCGTCGAGCAGCAGTCGGACCTCGGCGGCGCGGCCGTCCTCGCCGGTGCCCAGGACCTCGATCTCCTTGACCTCGCCGGTCCAGGCCGGGTAGGCGGCGAAGTCGGCGATCACCGCCATGACCGTGGCCGGGGTCGCGTCGATGGTGATGCTCGACCTGGTGTGCTCCGCCATGGAATGGCCCTCCGCCTCGTCCCTCTGCCTGCCGGTCCGGCCGGGGCGCGCTCGGCCCGGTCCGCCCGGAGCAGGCTATCGCGCCCGGTGGGCGGCGCGGCGGCGCGGGGCGGCCGAGGGACCGGCGGGCGCCGGGCGGCCGGGCATGTTACCGGCCGGTCGCCCTGCGCTGTCGTAGGGTGCCATTCGAACGACCCGGTCACGGCCAGGTCGGACCCGGCCGGGTGTGACACTTCGAACACCGGAGCCGACCCCTCTGGTCGAAGCTGCCTACCGGGCAGTAACGTCCTGCCGTCCCGCAGCGTCGCGAACGAGGAGCAGTCTTGCTCGACTTCAGCCTTCCGGCCCTCTACCAGGTACCGAGCGGCGGCAACCTCGCCGACCCGGTGCACCGGAACGCCGAGGAGCACCCGGACGTCGCCGTGCTCAGCCGCAAGGTGGACGGCCACTGGCAGGAGTTGACGTCGGTCCAGTTCCTGGCCGAGGTGCACGCCGCCGCGAAGGGCCTGATCGCCGCGGGCATCGAGCCCGGCGACCGGGTGGCCATCATGTCCCGCACCCGCTACGAGTGGACGCTGCTGGACTTCGCGATCTGGACGGCCGGCGCGATCGTCGTGCCGGTGTACGAGACCTCCTCCGCCGAGCAGGTCGAGTGGATCCTCGGCGACTCGGGCGCGGTCGCCGTGATCACCGAGACCGACCAGCACGTCGGGGTGGTCGCCGAGGTCCGCGACCGGCTGCCGGGCCTGGCGCACAGCTGGCAGATCGACGGCGGGGCGATCGCCGCGCTGGCCGAGGCCGGGCAGGACGTCCCGGACGCGACGGTCCACGAGCGCCGCCGGACCGCCGGCCCCGACGACATCGCCACCATCGTCTACACGTCGGGCACCACAGGCCGCCCGAAGGGCTGCCAGCTGACCCACGGCAACTTCCTGGCCGAGTGCGGCAACGTGGTCGAGCGCCTGGCCCCGCTGTTCCACACCGGCGAGAGCTCGGTCCTGCTCTTCCTGCCGCTGGCCCACGTGTTCGCCCGGATCGTCGAGATCGCCCCGATGATGGCGCCGATCAAGCTCGGCCACGTCTCCGACGTCCGGAACGTCACCGCCGAGCTGGCCTCCTTCAAGCCGACCCTGATCCTGGGCGTGCCCAGAGTGTTCGAGAAGGTCTACAACACCGCCCGCGCCAAGGCCCAGGCCGACGGCAAGGGCAAGATCTTCGACAAGGCCGCCGACACCGCGATCGCCTACAGCCGGGCGCTGGACGCGGGCGGCGCGGGCCTGGTGCTGCGGCTCAAGCACGCGGTCTTCGACAAGCTGGTCTACAGCAAGCTGCGCGCCGCCCTCGGCGGCCGGGCCACCCACGCCATCTCCGGCGGCGCCCCGCTCGGCGAGCGCCTGGGCCACTTCTACCGCGGCATCGGCTTCACCGTCCTGGAGGGCTACGGCCTGACGGAGACCTGCGCCGCCACCGCCTTCAACGAGTGCGCCGAGCCGAAGATCGGCACGGTCGGCCAGCCGGTGCCCGGCTGCTCCGTCCGGATCGCCGAGGACGGCGAGGTCCTGCTCAAGGGCCCGCACATCTCCACCGGCTACTGGAACAACCCGCAGGCCACCGCGGACGCCTTCAAGGACGGCTGGTTCGCCACCGGTGACCTCGGCTCGCTGGACTCCGAGGGCTACCTGACCATCACCGGCCGCAAGAAGGAGATCATCGTCACGGCCGGCGGCAAGAACGTCGCCCCCGCCGTGATCGAGGACCGGATCCGGGCCCACGCCCTGGTCGGCGAGGTCATGGTGGTCGGCGACCGCAAGCCCTTCATCGCCTGCCTGATCACCGTCGACCCGGACTTCTTCCCGAAGTGGAAGGAGCTCAACGGCAAGCCCGCCGACGCCACCGTCGCCGACCTCGCCGCCGACCCGGACCTGCTGGCCGCCCTCCAGAGCGCGGTGGACGACGGCAACGCGGCCGTCTCGCACGCCGAGGCGGTCAAGAAGTTCCGCCTGCTGGACACCGAGTTCTCCGAGGAGAGCGGCCACCTGACGCCCTCGCTCAAGCTCAAGCGCAACGTCGTGCTGAAGGACTACGCCGCCGAGATCGAGGCCCTGTACCGGAAGTAGGGCCGCGCCGGTACGCCGAAGG
>NZ_JBHVET010000602.1:0-5514 GCF_042802135.1 Kitasatospora sp. NPDC057512 | reverse complement strand
TAGTACGTCAGCAGGTCGGCCGTCAGCGGCGGGAACAGCGCCCGGTGCAGCTCCTCGTCCCCACGCCCGTACACGTCCGGCCGGATGCGGCTCAACCCCTCCAGCCCGTACGGCCCGAAGAGCAGCGCCGCCAGCGCGTCCGGCGCCACGCCCACGCCGCCGGACGCGCCGAGGTGCTGCATCGTGCCGCCCGTGACCACCTCGCCCGGCTCCTGCCCGCCGACCGGGATCCGGTAGTGCGCGCGGTAGGTGGAGAGCAGCAGTTCGCCGTCGGCGCGGTCCAGGCCGGCGGCGGTGAGGCGCTGATGGAACAGGGGACGCAGCCGGTCGAGCAGCACGGCCGGATCGGGGATGCGGACGTAGTACTGCTCCGCCTCGCGGCGCGGCGCGTCGTCCAGCAGCTCCTGCCAGACGGTGGCGGGCAGGGTGCCCGGCCGGTGCACCACCCGGAGCCGCGCCTCGGGCGCCAACGCCGCCACGCCGGCCAGCAGGTCGCGCGCCGCCCGCTCGTCCGCGGCGGCCGCCTCGACGAGGTGGAACTCGCCGTCGTCCACCGGGGTGGTGCGGCCCACCGCCACTACCCCGCCCGCGCGCTCGACCACCCGCAGCGTGCTCGCCTCGTGCGCCAGCAGCCAGCGCCAGCGGGCGGGGGCGTGGCCCATCGCGAGGTCGAAGCCGCGCTGCGCCTGCTCCTGGAGCGCGGCCAGGGCGGGCAGGTCCGCCGCTCGGGCGGTGCGCAGCGCGGGCGCGTCCCCAGCGCCGATGGTGGGCGGGGCGGTGAGCAGCGGCCGCGAGACCGGGACGTCGATCGCGTACTCGTAGCCGAACAGCCGGTAGAAGTACGGGATTCCGATCATCACCTGGACCACGTGCCCGCGTGCGGCGGAGCGCGCGTGCGCCCACCGCAGCAGCGCCCGGACCAGGCCGCGACCCTCGTACTCCTGGTCGGTGGCCACCATGTCGACCTGCCCGGCGGGCAGCCGGACACCACCGAGGCGCAGCTCCTCGTCCAGCAGGGTGGCCGTGGAGACGACCCGGTCGCCGTCGACCACCACCGCGCTGGCCGACCGGCCGGCGTCCGGGTCCTCGACCACCAGGCGGTGGTCGAGCGCGCCCCCCGGGATGTCGCGCTCCGTGAGCAGCGCGCCGATCTGCTCCTCGTCCTCCGGCCGGGACTCGCGCAGGAGCAGGCCGCCGGGCAGGGCCATCGGCAGGGCAAAGGCTTCGTCAACGGTCATTCCCGGACCCTCGCACCGGTGGCCGCCCGCGGCCAAGCGGTTTTTGCCGGACCGGCAAGGAGGAGCGGGAACGCGCCCGGTGCGGAGCGGAGTCGGCGGCCCGCCGGTTCGGCGCAGGGCTCCTCGCGGTCCCGCATCGGCCCGGGCCGCGAGGAGCCCGGGGGCTCAGACCGTGCTGGCGATCCAGCCGATGGTCTCGGTGGTGTGCGGTCCGTCGGACAGCGCCCGGCCGCTGCCCACGAGCTCGTTGATGCGGATCTTGAAGCCGGTGGTGGTGACGTCGGCGATCCGCAGGCCGGGGGTGTCGGGGCCGTTGAAGGTCTGGACGAACGGCAGGACGATCACGTTCGCGTCGTTGGGGAAGGGCGTGGGGAAGACGACCTGGGTGAAGGTCGAGGTGGCTCCACCGGTCAGCTCCGTGGCGCTGGTGGAGTTCAACTGCAGCTTGCCGGTCTGGATCATGCTCATGGCTTCCGCCTCTCGCTCGACTGCCGCCCGTCGGGTCCGGCTGACGCCCACGCGCCCGACGGCCGGGCGCTGCCTCGGTGCGAGGCAACCGTGGGTGGGATGCCCGTGCCGGTCCGCGTTTAGCGTGGATGTAGCCGGTTCGGGGCGTCTGCTCCCGTTTCCCTTGCCGCAGCGGGTGACGCGCCCCGGGGCCCGGCTCGTGTGCGACGTGCGTGCCTCCCGTGTGCGGGAGTTGGCGGAATCGTGTCCATCGCGGGACGGCGGGGGTTGACCGTGGGCACGCAGGACGGTTGGCTCGGCCGGAGTGAACGGGGAACGAAAGGGGAGGGGAGCCCATGAGGACGACGACGGTACGGGTGGTCTGCGCGCTGGCGGCCACGCTGCTGGCGGGCGCCGGGGCACCGGCGGCGCACGCCCGGGCCACAGCCGCGTCCGGACCGGCCTCCGCACCGGCGTCCGCGCCCGCGTTCGCGGCGACGGGTGGTGACCTGGTCCGGGTGAGCGTGAGCCCCGACGGCGAGCCCGCCGACGACTGGTCCGAGCCGCTCGGGCTGAGCGCCGACGGCCGCTACGCCCTGTTCACCTCGCTGGCCTCGAACCTGGTGCCCGGGGACACCAACCGCCGCTACGACGTCTTCGTCCGCGACCTGTGGACGCGGCACACCGAGCGGGTCAGCCTCGCCGACGACGGTGCCCAGCTGGACGGCTCCACCAGCCAAGCGGCGATCAGCGCCGACGGCCGGTACGTCGCCTTCAGCAGCGACGCCGTCAACGCCGTCCCCGGGAACGGCGGCGGCCGCACCGACGTCTACGTCCGCGACCGCCTCACCGGCCGCACCGAGCTGGTCACCGCCGGTGCCGGCGCCGGAAACTCCGTCAGCCCCGCGATCAGCGCCGACGGCCGCTTCGTCGCCTACTCCTCGGACCGCGCCGACCTCGCCCCCGGGGCGGGGGCCGGCACCGCCAACGTCTACCTGACGGACCGCCGGACCGGTGGCACCCGGCTGGTCAGCACCGGGCAGGGCGGCGCCCCCGCCGACGGCGGCTCGGTGGAGCCCTCGCTCAGCGCGGACGGCCGGACCGTCGCGTTCCGGTCGAAGGCGGCCAACCTGCTGCCGGCCGCCCCGGTGGCCCGGCCCGCCCTGAAGCCGCCGCCCGCCCGCCAGCTGTTCCCGCTCTACGTCTACGACGCCCGCACCGGCCGGATCGAGGGCGCGAGCGTCGACGCGAGCGGCACCCTGCGCGACGCCGTGCGGCAGAGCCGGCTGAGCCCCGACGGCCGGTTCGCGCTGTTCCGGGTGTTCCAGCCGGACCAGGGCGCCACCCGCGTCGCGCTCCTCGCCCGCGACCTGCGCACCGGGACGGTCACCGAGGTGGCCCCCGCCGGCACCCAGCCGGGCGTCATGACGGCGGACGACCGCTGGGTCCACTTCGTCTCGGACGACGCCGGCCTGGTCCCCGGGGACACCAACGGCGCCCCGGACCTCTTCCGGCGGGACCTGCGGACCGGCCAGGTCGAGCGGGTCGCCGAGGGCGTCGGCCCGTCCTTCGCGCCGGCCGTGGACGCGTTCGGCACCACCCTGCTGTTCGGCGCCCTGAACGGCACCGGCTCCGACGTCCTGGTGCGCTACCTGCCGCCGCGCTGACCGGCCGCGGCGGAACGGGAGGTCCTCGTCCAGGGGGACCGGCGGCGCCGGGGGACAGTCTGACCGCCGCTCCCGGCACGCGGTACGGAGGGGCGGGGCGGTGACCGACCGTCAGGCCCTCGACGCGGGTGTTACCGACGAGTTCATCACATGCTCGCCCGATGTCTTGCGAGCCGTGCCGGAGGCCGAGTTGGATACACAACATCCCTCGACCCGACGGGTCCACGACAACACCCTCAACGCCCTCCTGGAGGCCCGATGCCCCTGTCGTCCGTCCGCCGCACCCTCGCGGCCGGTGCCGCCGCCACCGTCCTCGCCGTGCTCGGCGCCGCCCCGGCCTCGGCCGAGACCGCCCCGACGACCGCGCCCCCGCTCGACGTGCTGACCTACAACACCTTCCTGATGAGCACCTCGCTCTACCCCAACTGGGGCCAGCAGTACCGGGCGCAGGCCATCGCCTCGGCGGACTTCTTCCAGGGCCACGACGTGGTCGTGCTGGAGGAGGCCTTCGACAACGCGGCCTCCGACGCGCTCACCGCCAAGGCCTCGGCCGCCTACCCGTACCACACGCCGGTGGTCGGCCGCTCCACCAGCGGCTGGGACGCCACCTCCGGCAGCTACAGCTCCACCACCCCCGAGGACGGCGGCGTCACCCTGCTCAGCAAGTGGCCGATCCTGCGCAAGGAGCAGTACGTCTTCAAGGACGCCTGCGGCTCGGACTGGTACTCCAACAAGGGCTTCGCGTACGCCGTGCTGGACGTCAACGGCCGCCGTACCCACGTGGTCGGCACCCACCTCCAGTCCACCGACTCCGGCTGCGCGAGCGGCCAGGCCGCGGACATCCGGGCCAAGCAGCTCACCGCGATGCGCTCCTTCCTGGACGCCAAGCGGATCCCGGCCGACGAGCCGGTCCTGCTCGCGGGCGACCTCAACATCGACTCGCACGGCTCCGAGTACCAGGCGCTGCTGACCAACGGCAACCTCGCCCCGGCCTCCGCCCGCACCGGCTGGCCGAACTCCTTCGACACCGTCGACAACTCCGTCGCCGCCTACCGCTACCCCGGCGAGCCCAAGGAGGACCTCGACTACGTCCTCTACCGGGCCGACCACGCCCGCCCGCAGCAGTACGTCAACGAGGTGGTCCGGGTGCACAGCGCGCCCTGGACGGTCAGCAGTTGGGGCAAGAGCTACACCTACACCGACCTCTCCGACCACTACCCGCTCGCCGCGCACTGACGGTCCGGATCCCCCGGGGGTGTGGGATGCGTCACCCGTGACGCCGCGCGGGCGGTTCGGCCCCTTACGATCCTGAACGCCGAGGTCGGGCGCCGTCGTACCACGGCGGCGCCCGCCCGGCAGCCAGCGATCCGGCCCGAGGAGAAGCGCACGTGACCACCCCCAACGCCGCGCCCGACAGCTACTACCAGCGCACCGGCGACCACACCTACAAGCCCACCGTGCAGGCGCAGGGCGCCTGGCACCCCGACGAGCAGCACTTCAGCCCGCTCGGCGGCCTGATCGTGCACGCCATCGACAGGTACCGGGCCGGCCGCCCCGCCGACGGCCTGGCGCTGGCCCGGATCAGCTACGACATACTCGGCCTGATCGCCCTCGACGAGTGCGAGATCACGGTGGAGACCGTCCGCCCCGGGCGCACCATCGAGCTGGTCGAGGCCACCGTGACGATCGGCGGGCGCGCCGTGGTCCGGGCCCGCGCCTGGTTCCTCGCCGAGCTGGACACCACCGCCGTCGCCGGCACCCACGACGAGCCGCTGCCCGCGCCCGAGGAGTTCGAGCCCTGGACGATGCGCGGGGTCTGGGGCGGCGGCTACATCGCCTCGATCGACGTCCGCCGCCGGGAGACCGCCCCTGGCCGCGCCGCCGCCTGGCTCTCCACCCCGGTCGAGCTGGTCGCGGGGGAGCCCAGCGGCCCGCACGCCTCCTTCGTCATGCTGGTGGACACCGCCAACGGCATCGCCGTGCGGCAGAGCCCCACCGAGTGGATGTTCCCCAACACCGACCTGACGATCCACTTCCACCGCCGCCCCGAGGGCGGCTGGACCGGCCTGGACACCAGCGTCAGCTTCGGCCCGGCCGGGCACGGCGTCACCAGCACCGTGCTGCACGACGTCCGAGGACCGCTGGGCCGGGCCGAGCAGATC
>NZ_JBHVET010000601.1:0-5535 GCF_042802135.1 Kitasatospora sp. NPDC057512 | reverse complement strand
GGACACGCCCCTGTCATCGGCTCAGGAAGGCCGCTCCCCGAGCGTCTCCTCGACCGCCCGCCGCGGGGTGGCCGCCCCGGGCGGGCCGTAGCCGACCCGCAGGACCAGCTGGACGTGGCCCGGCCCGGCGGCCGGGTCGCGCAGCGCCCAGCGGGTGTCCGGCCACTCGATCGCCTGGTGCCAGACGGTGAGCCGGACGCCGTGCAGCGTGGCCAGCAGCCAGACCCGCTCCAGCGCCTGCCCGGTGCGCAGCCAGTCCGGCGGGCCGTCGCCACGGGTGGTGAGGGTGCACAGCTGGGGCAGCGCCTCGAAGCGCTGCGAGGGCGGCTGCTCGGGGGCCTCCGGCGGGCGGCCGCCGAACTCGCGCATCGGCACCCGGGCGTCGTGGTCCTGCGGGCCGAGCGCCGACCGCGGGATGCCGTCCTCGGCGGTGCCGTCGTCGGGCCGCAGCCAGGCGCGGGACTCGGCGGCCCTGGCCGGGTCGGCGGCGTTGCGGCGCTCGGCGTCGGCGGTGAGCTCCTGCACCCGCCGTACGCCCTCTTCCTCCAGCGCGGCCAGGGTCACGCCCTCCTCCCGGGCGGCATCCATCAGCTCGCCGATCACCGCCTCGGGTACGTCGCGCTGGGTGAAGGGCTCGCGGCTGGAGTGCCGGGCGGCGATGGCCGGGTAGAGGTCGCGCCCGAACGGCGCCTCCGCGACGGCCGGGCGGGAGAGGTCGAGCACGGCGAGCAGCTCGGGCTCGGCGACGTCCGGCAGCAGCCGGACCAGCGGTTCCCGGTCCAGCCGCCCGGCCGCCACCCGCAGGTTGAACACCGCCGCACCGACCGCGATGTGCACGGCGGCGCCGGCCGGGTCGGCCAGCGGTACGGAGCGCCCGGTGTCGGCGTACACGGCGAGCCCGCGCCCGTCCGGGGTCGGCGCGAAGCGCCAGGGCTGGCTGTTGTGCAGCGACGGCGCCGCGCCGCCGGCGGCGGCGAGCAGGCGCAGGTCGGCCGCGCTGAGCATCTGGGTGAGAGCCGGGTCGAGCGTCATGGCGATCCACTCCTTCAGCCTCGGGGCTTCGGCATCAACCGCGGGGTCGGGGCGGGGCCCGGAGGTCCCGCTGCTTCCGAGCGTGCGCGCCCGGCCGCGCGGACGACAGGGCCCTTGGGCCCGTCCTCGCGACGACAGGGCCGTGGGGCCTGGGCCCGCGCGCCCCTCCCCGGACGGCTGCCCGAGGAGGGGCCGGCAAAGGCCCGTCCGGTGGATCGGGACGGGGGCGGATCCACCGGACGGGCGTCCGTCACCCGTGCGGGACGACCGCGACGGGAGCCTCGGCGTGGTGCAGGACGGCGTGCGCGACCCGGCCGAGCCGGGGGCCGAACTCGATCGGGCGGCGGCCCCGGCCGACCACCACCAGCGCGGCGTCCGCGGAGGCCTCGACCAGGGCGCGGGCGGCGCCGAGCTGCACGTCCTCGACCACCTCGACGTCCGGGTACCGCTCGCGCGGGCCGGCCAGGGCGAGCGAGAGCAGCTCGGCCTCCAGCGCCTCCAGCTGGGCGAGCTCGGCAGCCGGGACGGCGCCGCCCGCGTAGCCGAACACCGGCGGCAGGTCCCAGCCGTGCACCGCCCTGACCCGGGTGCCGCGCAGGGCCGCCGCGCGGAACGCGAAGTCGAGCACCTCCGGCTCCGGGGTGTGGGCGTCGACGCCGACCACCACCTCGCCCTTGCCGCTCTCGCCTGCCGTTCCGGCCTCGCGCACCACGACCAGCGGCACGGAGCTGCGCCCGGCCACCGAGATGCTGACCGAGCCCAGCAGCAGCCCGGCGAAGCCGCCGCGGCCGCGCGAGCCGAGCACCAGCAGCTCCGCCTCCGCGGCGGCGGCCAGCAGACCGTCCACCGGCGCGTCCAGGACGGCGTCGGTCTCCACGGTCAGGTCCGGGTGCAGGCCGCGGACGTCCTCGGCGGCCTCGGCCAGGGTGCGGCGGACGGCCTCGGGCAGGTCGTCCGACTCGGCGAAGGAGGACACCCCGTCCGTCAGCCACGGCCAGGCGTGCACCAGGCGCAGCGTGGCGCCCCGTCGCACCGCCTCGGCGGCGGCCCAGTGAACGGCCGCGGTGCTCTGCGGCGAGCCGTCGACCCCGGCCAACACGGTTGACGTCATGTCTCTTCCTCCACACTGTCGACACGCTGTCGACGCTCGGCGGTTCGGTGCGGGCCGCGGTGCGCTCTGACGCCCCGTCCGCTCCTCCCCCACCCTGGCAGCTGCGCACGGCCCGGCGGCAGAGGCCGCTGGACCCTCGGCGACGGGCCGAAAGGCCCGCCCGACGGAGCCTACGGCCGACCCCGCCGTCCCCACCACCGACACCGGGGCACTACCTTGAACACGGCAATCCCGCTGGTCGGACGGCACCCGGGTCGGGCCGGGCGGCGGGAGCCGTCCGGACGGTGGGCGGGGCGCGTCCGGACGGTGGACGGGCCGGTCAGGGCAGGACGACGAGGAGGACAGCGGTGGGCGGAGCGGACGGCGGCGCGGCGGGTGGCGGCGCGCGGATGCCACGGCTGCGCCTGGACGAGCTGCTGGAGGAGCTCCAGTGGCGGATCGACGCGGCGCGCGGCACGCAGAACCGGGTGCACAGCCTGTTGGAGGCGGTGCTGGCGGTCGGGCGCGAGCTGGACCTGGCGCAGGCGCTGCACCGGATCGTGGAGGCCGCCGCCGACCTGGTGGACGCCCGGTACGGGGCGCTCGGGGTGATCGGGCCGGACGGGCACACGCTGTCGCAGTTCCTGACGGTGGGCCTGAGCGAGGAGGAGATCGCCGAGATCGGCCCGCCGCCGTCGGGCCGGGGCATCCTCGGCGAGCTGATCCGCGAGCCGCGGCCGCTGCGCTGCCCGGTGCTGTCCGACCACCCGGCCTCGGCCGGCTTCCCGCCGAACCACCCGCCGATGCACACCTTCCTGGGGGTGCCGGTGCGGGTGCACGGCGAGGTGTTCGGCAACCTCTACCTGACCGACAAGCGCGGCGGGCTGGACTTCGACGAGGACGACGAGGCGGTGATCTCCACCCTGGCGGTCGCGGCCGGGGTGGCGATCGACAACGCCCGGCTGTACGAGGAGGCGCAGCTGCGCCAGCGCTGGCTGCGGGCGAGCACCGAGATCACCCGCAGTCTGCTGTCGGGGGCGCCGCGGCTGGAGGTGGTCGAGCTGATCGCCCGCCGGGCCCGGGAGATCTCCGGCGCCGAGCTGGCGGACGTCTCGGTGGCGCTGGCCGACCCGGAGGAGCGGGCCGAGGAGCTGACGGTGGAGGTGGCGCTCGGCGCCGATCCCTCCGCGCGGCTGGGGGTGACGGTGCCGGTGGACGGCACGCTGTCCGGCGCCGCGTACGCCTCCGGCTCGCCGGCCACCAGTGACGAGCTGGCCTGCGACGCCCGCTTCCCGGCCGGCCCGGCGGGCCGCTTCGACGGGCTGGGCGCGGCGGTGGCGGTGCCGCTGGGCACCGGTGCCGGGTACGGGCGGGGCGTGCTGCTGCTGGCCCGGGCGCAGGGGCAGCCGGCCTTCGGGCCGGAGGAGACGGGCCCGCTGCTGGGCTTCGCCGACCAGGCCGCGCTGGCCCTGGAGCTGGCCGAACGGCGGCGCGACGCCGAGCAGTTGAACCTGCTGGAGGACCGTGACCGGATCGCCCGGGACCTGCACGACCTGGCGATCCAACGGCTGTTCGCGACCGGGATGACGCTGCAGAGCGCGGGCCGGCTGATCGAGAGCCAGGCCGCGGCGGACCGGGTGGCCCGTGCGGTGGCCGACCTGGACGAGACCATCAAGATCATCCGCTCGACCATCTTCGGCCTGCGCGCCCACAGCGAGCCGGACCGCGGCCTGCGCGCCCGGGCCACCCGGGTGGTCACCGAGGCCCAGGGGCCGCTCGGCTTCGCGCCCCGGCTGAGCATGGAGGGCCTGCTGGACACCGACGTGCCGCAGGAGCTGGCCGGGCACGTGGTCGCGGTCCTCGCCGAGGCGCTGAGCAACGCCGCCCGGCACGCCGGGGCGTCCCGGGTCGAGGTGACGCTGCGCGCGCTGGCCGGGCGGGTGGCGCTGACCGTGACGGACGACGGCGTCGGCGTGCCCGAGGGCGGGCGGCGCAGCGGGCTGCGCAACCTGGCCGAGCGCGCCGACCGGGTCGGCGGCTCGTTCACCGTCGACCCGGCCGAGGGCGGCGGCACCCGGCTGGTGTGGGAGGCCCCGGTCGGGTCCTGAGACCTCCTCCCCGCGCGGCTTCCCGCGGCGGCCGCGGGGCGGTCAGCCCCGCAGGGCGCCCAGGAAGGCGAGCAGGTGGGCGTTGAACTCCGCCGGCCGCTCCATGTTCGGGTAGTGCCCGGTGCCCTCGACGGTCACCGCGCGGCCGTCGACGACGGTGCGGACGACCCGTTCGGCCAGGTTGACGTGGTCCGCGGAGTCGATGCCGCCGTTGATCGCCAGCAGCGGGACGGTGATCCCGGTCAGCCGCTTCCAGGTGTCGGTGACCGGCACCAGGTACTGCGGGTCGTCGGGGGTGTGCTTGGAAATGGTGTTCCGGGTCATCTCCTTGAGCCGGCGCACCACCTCCGGGTCGACCTCGTCCAGGCGGCGGTGCGGCCCGGAGGCGAGCCGGGTGAACGATTCGATCCAGCCCTCGCCGTCGCCCTCGGCGAGCGCGGCGGCCTGGTCGGCGGCGAGTTCGCCGAGCCACGGGTCGGTGAACTCGGACTCGCTGGTGCCGTTGCCGCTGATCACCAACGCGCCGACCAGCTCCGGGTGTTCGAGCGCCAGGTCGAGGGCGATCGTCCCGCCCATGGACAGCCCGATCACCGTCAGCGGGCCGAGGCCGAGGTGGCGCAGCAGGTCCGCCAGGTCGTCGGCGGGCCGGAACGGCCGGCTCGCGTTGTCGGAGGCGCCGTGGCCGCGGGTGTCCAACGCGATCACCCGGTACGTGGGCAGCAGGGCGGGGAGCTGGTCCGCCCAGCTCCGGTGGTCCAGCAGGCCGCCGTGCAGCAGCACCAGCGGCTCGCCCGTACCGGCGTCGAGGTAGGCGAGGCGGCCGTGGCCGCTGTCGAAGAAGCACAGGTCATCGGTGGAACCGGTAGCGGTGGATTCAGTCATGACGGCAATTTTAGGTCGTGTGACCTATATTTGTCTCCCATGAGCACCGAACCCGTTTCCGGCGGCCTCCCCGTGCACCCCACCTTCCCCTCCGACCGCCTCCGTCACAACCCCGACGGCCCCGTCCTGCTGGTCGGCGGCTACGGCACCGTCGGCACCGAACTCGCCCGACTCGCCTCCCCCGCCTGGCCACTGCTGCTCACCGGCCGCTCCGAGCGGCGCGGCGGTGCCCTCGCCGCCGAACTGGACGGCGCCACCGCCCGCCGCTGGGACCTCGCCGACCCCGAGCCGTTCACCGCCGCCGTACGGGCGGTGGTCGGGGTGGTCAACGACCCGGACGACCGGGTGCTGCGGGCCGCCGTCCGCGCGGGCGTCCCGTACGTGGACGTCACCCGCTGGACCGCCCGGCTCCAGCGGGCCGCC
>NZ_JBHVET010000600.1:0-5545 GCF_042802135.1 Kitasatospora sp. NPDC057512 | reverse complement strand
GGGACAGGGGGCGCCGTTCGTTCCGACGGACGGTCGGGCGGTCGGGCGGTCAGTCCACCGTCCAGGTGTCGTTGCCGGCGAGCAGCGCGGCCAGGTCGCCCGGGCCGCGCCCGGCCGTGGCGGTGGCCAGCTGGCTCGCCATCAGCTCGTCGTAGACCGGCCGTTCGACGCTGCGCAGCACACCGATCGGCGTGTGGTGCAGGGTGTCCGCGTCGGCGATCCGGGAGAGCGCGAAGGCGGTGGCGGGGCTGGCCGCGTGCGCGTCGTGGACCAGCACCTCCGCCTCGTTGTCCGCCGTGACCGGGGCGGTGAACAGCTCGCCGTCCGGGCCCCGGAAGACGCCGTTCGCCAGGTCCGTACCGAAGCGGGCGGCCTTCCCGTGCTCCAGCCGGATCAGCGCCTCGTCCCGGCTGCCCGGATCCTTCAGCACCTCGAAGGCGCCGTCGTTGAAGATGTTGCAGTTCTGGTAGATCTCCACCAGTGCCGTGCCCTCGTGCTCGGCGGCCGCCCGCAGCACCGACTGGAGGTGCTGGCGGTCCGAGTCGATGGTGCGCGCGACGAAGGTGGCCTCGGCGCCGATCGCCAGCGACAGCGGGTTGAACGGTGCGTCCAGCGAACCCATCGGGGTGGACTTGGTGATCTTGCCGAGCTCACTGGTGGGCGAGTACTGGCCCTTGGTGAGGCCGTAGATACGGTTGTTGAACAACAGGATCTTCAAATTGACGTTCCGCCGCAGGGCGTGGATCAGGTGGTTGCCGCCGATCGACAGCGCGTCGCCGTCCCCCGTCACCACCCAGACGCTCAGGTCCTGGCGCGAGGTGGCCAGCCCGGTCGCGATCGCCGGCGCCCGGCCGTGGATCGAGTGCACCCCGTAGGTGTTCATGTAGTACGGGAAGCGCGAGGAGCAGCCGATGCCGGAGACGAACACCGTGTTCTCGCGCTTGATGCCCAGTTCCGGCATGAAGGACTGCACCGCCGCCAGGATCGCGTAGTCCCCGCAGCCCGGGCACCAGCGCACCTCCTGGTCGGTCTTGAAGTCCCGGGCGCTCTGCGGGCCTTCGGCCTTGGGCACCAGTCGCAGCGACGGGAAGGCGCGCTCGCTCATGCGCCCACCTCGCTACGCTCGGCAGGGGCATTCGCCCACACGCGCCCCTCGATGATCCGCTCGCTCCGCTCGCTCACCGGTTGTCCTCCTCGTCCAGGGTGCCGATCGCGGCCCACAGCACGTCCGCCAACTGGGCCGCCTTGAACGGCAGTCCGCGCACCTGGTTGTAGGACTCGGCGTCCACCAGGTACTTCGCCCGCAGCAGCAGGGCCAGCTGCCCCAGGTTCATCTCGGGAACGATGATCTTCTCGTAACTCCGCAGCACCGAGCCCAGATTGGCCGGGAACGGGTTGAGGTTGCGCAGGTGCGCCTGGGCGACCTCGCCGCCGTCCGCGCGCACCCGGCGCACCGCGGCGGTGATCGGCCCGTACGTCGAGCCCCAGCCGAGCACCAGCACCCGGGCGTCGCCGCTCGGGTCGTCCACCTCGACCGGCTTCACCGTGATGCCGTCGACCTTGGCCTGCCGGGTGCGGACCATGAAGTCGTGGTTGGCCGGATCGTAGGAGATGTTGCCGGTGCCGTCCTGCTTCTCGATGCCGCCGATCCGGTGCTCCAGACCGGGCGTGCCGGGCAGCGCCCAGGGCCTGGCCAGGGTCCGCGGATCGCGCAGGTACGGCCAGAAGGCGCCGTCCTCGCGGTTCGGGCCGGTGGCGAACTCCGGGTCGATCTCCGGCAGTTCGTCGACGTCGGGGATCCGCCAGGGCTCCGAGCCGTTGGCCAGGTAGCCGTCCGACAGCAGGAACACCGGGGTCCGGTAGGTGACCGCGATCCGGGCCGCCTCCAGCGCCGCGTCGAAGCACTCCGCGGGCGTGGCCGGGGCGACGATCGGCACCGGCGCCTCGCCGTTGCGCCCGAACATCGCCTGCAGCAGGTCCGCCTGCTCGGTCTTGGTCGGCAGGCCGGTGGACGGGCCGCCGCGCTGGATGTCCACGACCAGCAGCGGCAGTTCGAGCGAGACGGCCAGGCCGATCGTCTCGGACTTCAGCGCGACGCCCGGCCCGGAGGTGGTGGTCACCCCGAGCGCCCCGCCGAAGGCGGCGCCGAGCGCCGCGCCGACGCCGGCGATCTCGTCCTCCGCCTGGAAGGTGCGCACCCCGAAGTCCTTGTGCCGGCTCAGCTCGTGCAGGATGTCCGAGGCCGGGGTGATCGGGTACGAGCCCAGGTACAGCGGGAGGCCGGAGCGCCGCGCGGCGGCAATCAGCCCGTAGGACAGCGCCAGGTTGCCGGAGATGTTGCGGTAGCGCCCGGCCGGGAGCCTGGCCGGCGGCACCTCGTAGGAGACGGCGAAGGACTCCGTGGTCTCGCCGAAGTTCCAGCCCGCCCGGAAGGCGCTGATGTTCGCCTCGGCGATCTGCGGCTTCTTCGCGAACTTGGTGCGCAGGAACGACTCCGTTCCGTGCGTGGGCCGGTGGTACATCCAGGACAGCAGGCCCAGGGCGAACATGTTCTTCGCCCGCTCCGCGTCCTTGCGGGCCAGACCGCTGTCCTTGAGCGCCTCCAGGGTCAGCGTGGTCAGCGGCACCTTGTGCAGGTGGAAGCCGTCCAGCGAACCGTCACCCAGCGGGTCCGCCGGGTAACCGACCTTGGCCAGCGCCCGCTTGGTGAACTCGTCGGTGTTGACGATGATCTCGGCACCGCGCGGCAGGTCCGGCACGTTCGCCTTCAGCGCGGCCGGGTTCATCGCGACCAGCACGTTCGGGGCGTCGCCCGGGGTCAGGATGTCGTGGTCCGCGAAGTGCAGTTGGAAGGACGAGACGCCCGGCAGGGTGCCGGCGGGCGCCCGGATCTCGGCCGGGAAGTTCGGCAGCGTGGACAGGTCGTTGCCGAAGGACGCCGTCTCCGAGGTGAAACGGTCACCGGTCAGCTGCATGCCGTCACCGGAGTCGCCGGCGAAGCGAATGATCACCCGATCGAGTCTGCGAATGGGCTTGCCCGGCTTCACCGGAGGGCCGCCCGGGGCCGGCGGTCCGGCGGACGCGTCCGAACCCGCGTGCGCGTCTCCGCTCCCGGCGCGGGCCTCGTCGCCGTCCGGGCCGTCCACTGCCTCTGACTGATCGACCTGACTGGTCACTGCCGCGGACCTCCTCGTGGGCGCACCACCGCGGGCGCGGCCCCGTGCCCCGTCCGCCTGGTGCACCTCTCGCATCCTATGCGGGCCGACCCGACGGCGACCGGAAGCACGGCAGTTATTTCACCGGCCCGCGGCTGCACCGCACATGAACGTCAACGCCCGCCCGCCGGAGATCATTCCGGCTCGGACGGGCGGGCGCGAGCACCTCACGGGCGCATGGCCGAGATGCGCTCCCGGGGGCGCGCCCCCGGGAGCCGGGCGACGGCACCGGCGGGCGTCAGGAGTTGAGGTAGGTGAGCACGGCCAGCACCCGGCGGTGGTCCTCGGCGCTCTGAGCCAGGCCCAGCTTGAGGAAGATGTTGCTGACGTGCTTCTCCACCGCGCCGTCGGAGACCACCAGCTGCTTGGCCACCGCGGCGTTGGTGCGGCCCTCCGCCATCAGCCCGAGCACCTCGCGCTCGCGCGGCGTGAGATTGGCCAGAACGTCGCCCTTGCGGCTGCGGCTGAGGAGCTGCTGCACCACCTCCGGGTCCAGCGCGGTGCCGCCCTCGGCGACCCGGACCACCGCGTCGGCGAACTCGCGCACCTCGGCGACCCGGTCCTTGAGCAGGTACCCCACGCCCCGGGTCGAGCCGGCCAGCAGCTCCGAGGCGTAGCGCTCCTCCACGAACTGCGACAGCACCAGCACGCCCAGCTGCGGGTAACGGGCACGCAGCTCCACGCAGGCGCGCAGGCCCTCGTCGGTGTGGCTCGGGGGCATCCGCACGTCGGAGACCACGACGTCCGGCAGGGCGTCGACGGCGGCCAGGTCGTGGATGGTCTTCACCAGGGCGTCGCCGTCACCGACCCCGGCGACGACCTCCAGGCCGCGATCGGTGAGCAGCCGGGTCAGGCCCTCCCTGAGCAGTACGGAGTCCTCGGCGATGACGACGCGACGCATAACGACCTTCCGGGCAGGCGTGTGCTGACGGGAGCCAGTCTCCCCCATCCCGGGGCGGGCGGAGGGTCCGGGACGGGCCACCTCTCGGCCCGGCCCGGACGGCTCCCGCCGGGTCTCACACGGCGCGGGGTCCTGCACGGCGCGGGGTCTCACATGGTGCGGATCGCCACCGCGTCGCAGAGGCCCTCCAGGGCGGCCTTCGCGGCGCAGTCCGGCAGCGGCGCGAGCAGCGCCCGGGCCTCCTCGGCCCGGCGCAGGGTCTCGGCGCGGGCGCGCTCCAGCGCCGGGTGGGCACGCAGCAGGCGCAGCGCCTCGGCGTGCAGGTCGTCGTCGGAGAGGTCCTGGTCGAGCAGTTCGCGCAGCCGGGCGTCGTCCGGGTCGGCCGGGTCGGCGGGCATCTGCTGCAGCAGCAGGGTCGGCAGGGTCGGCACGCCCTCGCGCAGGTCGGTGCCGGGGGTCTTGCCGGACTCGTGGCCGTCGCTGGCGATGTCGAGCACGTCATCGGCCAGCTGGAAGGCGATGCCGATCCGCTCGCCGAACTCGCCGAGGGTGTCCACCAGCTCGCGCTCGGCACCGGCCATCAGCGCTCCTATCCGGCAGGAGACGGCGATCAGCGAGCCGGTCTTGCCCTCCAGGACGTCCAGGTAGTGCAGCAGCGGGTCCATGTCCTGGCCCGGGCCGCGGGTCTCCAGGATCTGGCCGGTGACCAGCCGCTCGAAGGCCTCGGCCTGCATCCGCACGGCCTCCGGGCCGAGGTCGGAGAGCACCTGGGAGGCGCGGGAGAACAGGAAGTCGCCGGTGAGGATGGCGACCGAGTTGTCCCAGCGGGAGTTGGCGCTCGGGGCGCCACGGCGCACCGGCGCCTCGTCCATGACGTCGTCGTGGTAGAGCGTGGCCAGGTGGGTCAGTTCGACCACCACGGCGGCGGGCACCACGCCGGGCGCCCCCGGGTCGCCGAACTGGGCGGCCAGCAGCAGGAGCAGCGGGCGGAACCGCTTGCCGCCGGCTTCGAGGAGGTGACTGGCGGTGACGGTGATGAAGGGGACGTCGCTCTTGACGGCCTCACCGAGCGCCGCCTCCACAGCGTCCAGTCCGGCCTGGACGTCCCGGGTCAGGTCGCGGTCCTGCACGCTGAGCCCGAAGGGTTCCACGACGGTCACGAAGACCACTCCTCTGTCCCTGGTCGATCTAGCGGCCTGGTCCCTGAGTGCCGCCGCTGGCCATACAGGCAGGGTATCCGGTCGCGAGTGGATCACTGCACGGGCGTGCGGATCCTGTCATGATCGGGCTTGATGCCCTGGTCAGGGCGGCTGCGCGGGCCGGACGGCGGTGGGGGTGAATTCGGCTGGAAATAAAGGTGGGAGAGCCCCCGGAACTCCCCCGGCCCCGGCACCCGACACAGACCCGTCCGGGCCGCGCGGGCTGAGCG
>NZ_JBHVET010000599.1:0-5560 GCF_042802135.1 Kitasatospora sp. NPDC057512 | reverse complement strand
GGGCCTCGACGATCCGCTCCGGCGGGGTAGTCATGCTGTCCTCTTCCTCAGACGCCTGCGGGGTCCACCGAGGTGCCCAGCGCCAGTTCGACCAGGTCCGTGATGTCCATGCCGTCGATCTCGGCCGCCCGGGCCTCCTCGGCGGCCTGCTCCTCGGCGGTGCCGCCGTCGCCGCCGTTGTCGGCCTCCGGCTCGGGCAGCAGCAGCGCCCGCATCCGCTCGGCCAGCGCGCCGGCCGTCGGGTAGTCGAAGACCGCCGTCGCGGGCAGTCGCAGACCGGAGGCCTGGTAGAGCCGGTTGCGCAGCTCCACGGCCGTCACCGAGTCGAACCCGAGCTTGCTGAACGGGAGTTCGGGATCGACCTGCTCGGCCGAGGAGTGCCCGAGCACCCCGGCGATCTGGGCCCGGACCAGGTCGAGCGCCGCCCGGCGGCGGTCGGCCTCGGAGAGCGCGGCCAGCCGTTCGGCCAGCCGGCCGCCGTCCTCCCCGGTACGGGACCGGGCGGCACGCCGCGCGGCCGGCCGGACCAGCGCGCGCAGCAGGTGCGGCACCGGGGTCCGTCCGCGCAGCACCGCGAGGTCGAGCGCGGCCGGCACCACCAGCGGGGCGGGGACGGCCAGCGCCTCGTCGAACAGGGCGAGCCCGTCCCGCTCGGACAGCGGCACCGTGCCGCCCCGGCTCATCCGCTCCAGCTCGGCCTCGCCCAGGTGGCCGGTCATGCCGCTGGGCTGCGCCCACAGGCCCCAGGCCAGCGACTGCGCGGGCCGCCCGGCCGCCCGGCGGCGGGCCGCGAGCGAGTCCAGGTAGGCGTTGGCGGCGGCGTAGTTGCCCTGGCCGGGGCTGCTGAAGGTGGCGGCGGCGGAGGAGAACAGGACGAAGGCCGCCAGGTCCGACTCCGCGGTCAGCTCGTCCAGGTGCGCGGCGGCGTCGAGCTTGGGCCGCAGCACCCGGGCGAGCGCCTCGGGCGTCAGGGTCTCGATCACGGCGTCGTCGAGGACGCCGGCGGTGTGGAGGACGGCGGTGAGGGGGTGGTCGGTGGGGATGTCGGCGAGCAGTGCGGTGAGTTGGTCGCGGTCGGCGGTGTCGCAGGCGGTGACGGTGACGGTGGCGCCGAGGGCGGTGAGTTCGGTGGTGAGGTCGTCCGCGCCGGGGGCGTCGGGGCCGCTGCGGCTGGTGAGCAGCAGGTGGCGGGCGCCGTGTGCGGTGACGAGGTGGCGGGCGAGCAGGGCGCCGAGGGTGCCGGTGCCACCGGTGATCAGGACCGTCCCGGCCGGGTCGATCGGACGGACGTCGGCGGTCGGGGCGGCCCGGACCAGCCGGGGGGCGAGCAACTCGCCGTCGCGGAGCGCCAGGTGCGGCTCGCCGCAGGACAGCGCGGCGGGCAGGGCGGCGGCCGCGTCGGCGGTGCCGTCGAGGTCGACCAGGACGAACCGGTCGGGGTGCTCCGCCTGCGCGGAGCGGAGCAGACCCCAGAGCGGGGCGTGGACCAGACCGGGCACCGGGTCGCCGGGGGCGGCGGCGACCGCGCCCCCGGTCAGCACGGCCAGCCGCGTCCCGGCGAACCGCTCGTCGGCGAGGAACTCCTGGAGCAGGCCGAGGACTTCAGCGGTCACCCGGTGGGCGTCCGCCGGGGAATCGCCGGCGGCCGGCGGCGCGGGCAGGAGCAGGACGTCCGGCCCGCCGGCGGCCCCCGCCAGCGAGTCCAGGCGGTCGAGTCCGTCCAGACCGTCCAGCCGGAGCCCGGGGACGCCCCGGGTGTCGCCGAGCACCGCCCAGCGCTCCGCCCGGCCGCCGTCGCCCGGCGCGACCCGGGTCCACTCGACCCGGAAGAGCGCGTCCCGCTGCCCGCGCCGGGCGGCCCGCAGCTGACCGGCGGAGATCGTCCGGACGGTCAGCGAGGCCACCGAGGCGACCGGGGCGCCGGTCTCGTCGAACAGGGCCAGCGACACCGAGTCCGGCCCGGTGGGGGAGACCGTCACCCGCAGCGCCGTGGCGCCGGTGCCGTGCAGGCGGACGCCGCTCCAGGCGAACGGCAGGCCGTTGCCCTCGGCCGCGCCCTCCCGGCGGGCCAGCCCCATGCCGTGCAGGGCGGCGTCCATCAGCGCGGGGTGCAGGCCGAAGCGGTCCGCGTCGGCGTGCGCCTGCCGCGGTAGCCGGACCTCGGTGTGCACCTGCTCGCCGAGCCGCCAGGCCCGGGTCAGGCCCCGGAACACCGGGCCGTAGCCGTAGCCGGCCTGCTCCAGCCGGTCGTAGAAGCCGTCCAGGTCGACGGCGGTGGCGCCGGCCGGCGGCCAGGGCCCGCTCTCCGCGGGGGGTCGGGCGTCGTCGGCGGCGAGCAGGCCGCCCGCGTGCCGGGTCCACGGCTCGCCGTGCGGGGCGTCCTGGGCCCGGCCGTAGACGGCCACCGGCCGCAGGCCGGACTCGTCGGCCGCGCCGACCACGGCCTGCAGGACGACGGCGCCGCGCTCCGGCAGGATCAGCGGGACCTCGATGGCCAGGTCCTCGACCAGGCCGCAGCCGACCTCGTCACCGGCGCGGACGGCGAGCTCCACGAAGGCCGTACCGGGCAGCAGGACGGTGCCGGAGACGGCGTGGTCGGCCAGCCACGGGTGGCTGCGCAGCGACAGCAGGCCGGTGAGCACCACCCCGTCGCCCTCGGCCAGCGGCAGGGCCGCGCCGAGCAGCGGATGGTCGGTGGCGCCGAGACCGGCCGCGGTCACGTCCCCGGTGCCGGAGGAGGGCTCCAGCCAGTAGCGCTCGTGCTGGAAGGGGTAGGTGGGCAGGTCGACCGGGCGGGCGCCGGCCGACCGGCCGGAGAGGTCCACCGCCACGCCGCGCACCCAGAGTTCGGCGGCGGAGGTCAGGAAGCGGGCGAGCCCGCCCTGGTCGCGGCGGAGGGTGCCGCAGGTGACGGTGGGCGCGGTCGCCTCGTCCAGGGTCTCCTGGAGTCCGGGGGTGAGGACGGGGTGGGGGCTGGCCTCGATGTAGGTGCTGAAGCCTTCGGCGAGCAGGGCGCGGACGGCCTCCTCCAGCTGCACCGGGTGGCGCAGGTTGCGGTACCAGTACGCGGCGTCGAAGGCGGCGGTGTCGGTCCAGCGGCTGTCCAGGGTGGACCAGAACGGGATCCGCGGGGGCCGGGGGCGCAGGTCGGCCAGGGCGGTGAGCAGTTCGTCCTGGATGCGCTCGACGTGGGCGGAGTGGGAGGCGTAGTCGACGGGGATGCGGCGGGCGCGGATGCCGTCGGCGGTGAAGCGTTCGACGAGGTCGTCCAGGGCGTCGGCGTCTCCGGCGACGACGGTGGAGGTGGGGCCGTTGACGGCGGCGACGGAGATCCGGTCCTGCCAGGGGGCGAGGTCGATGCGCGCGGCCGGGAGGGCGATGGAGACCATGCCGCCAGCTCCGGCGATGGCGGTGATGGCCTGGGAGCGGAGGGCGACGGTGCGGGCGCCGTCCTGGAGGGTGAGGGCGCCGGCGACGGTGGCGGCGGCGATCTCGCCCTGGGAGTGGCCGATGACGGCGTCGGGCTCGATGCCGTGGGCCTGCCAGAGAGCGGCGAGGGAGACCATGACGGCCCACAGGGCGGGCTGGACGACGTCGACGCGGTCGTAGCCGGGGGCGCCCTCGGCGCCACGGAGGACGTCGATGAGGTTCCAGTCGGTGAACTCGGCGAGGGCGTCGGCGCATTCGGTGATCCGAGCGGCGAACACCGGCTCGCTGTCGAGGAGTTCGACGGCCATCCCGACCCACTGCGAGCCCTGGCCGGGGAAGACGAAGACCGTGCGCCCGGTCACGTCCGCCGTGCCGGAGGCGAAGTCGCCGAGGGCGTCGTGGAGTTCGGCGGTGGTGGCGCCGACCACCACCGCGCGGTGGGCGAAGTCGGAGCGGGACGAGGCCAGCGAGGAGGCGAGGTCGGCGGGGACGAGCGCCGGGTCGGCGGCGAGCAGCTCGCGCAGCCGCGCGCCCTGGTCCCGCAGCGCGGCCGGGCTCTTGGCGGAGAACGCCAGCGGAACCGGGCCGGTCGGCGCGGCCGACGGCTCGGCGGCCTCGTCCGACGGGGCCTCGTCCGACGGGGCCTCGTCCGACGGGACCTCGACCGGCGGGGCCTGCTCCAGCACGACGTGGGCGTTGGTGCCGCTGACGCCGAAGGAGGAGACGCCGGCCCGGCGCGGGCGGCCGGTCTCCGGCCACTCCCGGGCCTCGGTGAGCAGGTCGACCGATCCGGCCGTCCAGTCCACGTGCGGGGTCGGCTGGTCCACGTGCAGGGTGCGGGGCAGCACGCCGTGCTGCATGGCCAGCACCGTCTTGATCACCCCGGCGACGCCCGCGGCGCACTGGGTGTGGCCGATGTTGGACTTCACCGAGCCGAGCAGCAGCGGGAGTTCACGGTCCTGGCCGTAGGTGGCGAGCAGCGCCTGGGCCTCGATCGGGTCGCCGAGGGTGGTGCCGGTGCCGTGCGCCTCCACCACGTCGACCTCGGCCGCCGCCAGCCGGGCGTCGGCCAGCGCGTGCCGGATCACCCGCTGCTGGGAGGGGCCGTTGGGGGCGGTCAGGCCGTTGCTGGCGCCGTCCTGGTTGACGGCGCTGCCGCGGATCACGCCGAGCACCCGGTGCCCGTTGCGCTGCGCGTCGGAGAGCCGCTCCAGCATCAGCATGCCGACGCCCTCGCTCCACGCGGTGCCGTCGGCGGCGCCCGCGAAGGCCTTGCAGCGGCCGTCCGGGGCCAGCCCCTTCTGCTGGCTGAACAGCACGAACATGCCGGGGTTGGACATCACCGTCACGCCGCCGGCCAGTGCGGTGGTGCACTCGCCCTGGCGCAGCGAGCGGGCGGCCCAGTGCAGCGCGACCAGCGAGGAGGAGCAGGCGGTGTCGACCGAGACCGCCGGGCCCTCCAGGCCGAAGTGGTAGCTGATCCGGCCGGAGGTGACGCTGGAGGTGGTGCCGGTGCCCAGGTAGAGGTCCACGCCCTCCGGGACGTCCGAACCGGTGCCGTACAGCTGCGAGGTGGTGCCGACGAAGACGCCGGTCCGGCCGCCGGCCAGCGACTGCGGGTCGATGCCCGCGCGTTCCACGGCCTCCCAGGAGGTCTCCAGCAGCAGCCGCTGCTGCGGGTCCATCGCCAGCGCCTCGTTCGGGCTGATGCCGAAGAAGCCCGCGTCGAAGCCGGCCGCGCCGTCCAGGAAGCCGCCGTGGCGGGTGTAGCTGGTGCCGGCGGCGCCCGGGTCGGGGTCGTACACCGAGTCGAGGTCCCAGCCGCGGTCGGTCGGGAACTCGGAGATCGCGTCGGCCTCGTCGACCAGGAGCCGCCACAGCCCCTCGGGGCTGCGCACGCCGCCGGGGAAGCGGCAGGCCATGCCGATGATCGCGATCGGCTCGTGGCGCTCGTCCTCCAGCTCCTTGAGCCGCCGGTGGGCCTTACGGGTATCGGCCACCGCCCGCTTGAGGTACTCGCGAAGCTGGTCTTCGTTGGCCATCTCAGATCACTTTCCTGCGGCGGAGTGGTGGCTGCCGGGGTCGTCCGGCTCCGGGGCGGGGCGCGGCCGCGTCCGGGGGTGTCCGGGGG
>NZ_JBHVET010000598.1:0-5565 GCF_042802135.1 Kitasatospora sp. NPDC057512 | reverse complement strand
CCCGCAGGCAGGGCGCGCGCCACCCATCCCGCACCCCCGTGCTCCGGAGGACCCCATGACCCTCGCCACCCACGACGACTGGCTCCGCCGGGCCGAGGCGCTGGAACCGGCCGTCACGCACCTGATCGACGGCGCCGACGAACCCGGCGGCGGCGCGTTCCCCGTGGTGTCGCCCCGCGACGGCCGGGTGCTGGCCGAGGCCGCCGACGCCGGCCCGGCCGAGGTCGACGCGGCCGTCGCCGCCGCCCGCCGCGCCTTCGACCACGGTCCCTGGCCGCGGCTCTCCCCGGCCGACCGAGGACGGATCCTGCTGCGGTTCGCCGACCTCCTGGAGGAACGGCGGACCGAACTGGCGCTCACCGTCAGCCTGGAGATGGGCAAACCCGTCACCGACGCCCACGACATCGAACTGCGGGCCGTCATCACCACCTTCCGCTGGTACGGCGGGCTCGCCGACAAGCTCACCGACGAGTCCCCGCACACCGCGCCCGACGCCCTCGCCCTCGTCACCCGGGAGCCCGCCGGCGTCGTCGGCGCGGTCGTCCCGTGGAACTTCCCGCTCACCCTGGCCGGTTGGAAGATCGCCCCGGCGCTGGCCGCCGGCTGCACGGTCGTCCTCAAGCCCTCGGAGCACTCCCCGCTGTCCGCCCTGCTGCTCGGACGGATCGGCCTCGCGGCGGGGCTGCCGCCGGGCGTGCTCAACGTCGTGGCCGGCGACGGACCGGTGGCCGGCCGGGCCCTCGGCCTCCACCCCGACGTGGACGTCCTCGCCTTCACCGGCTCCACCGCCGTCGGACGCCACTTCCTGCACTACTCCGCCGACTCCAACCTCAAGCGGGTCTGGCTGGAGCTGGGCGGCAAGTCGCCGAACATCGTCCTGCCCGACGCCCCCGACCTGGAGCGGGCCGCGGCCACCGCCGCCTGGGGCATCTTCTTCAACCAGGGCGAGATGTGCACCGCGCCCTCCCGGCTGCTGGTCCACCGCTCCGTCGCCGACCAGGTCACCGAGGCCGTCGTGGCGCGCGCCCGCGCCCTGCGGGTGGGCGACCCCCTCGACCCGGCCACCGAGATGGGCGCCCTGGTCGGCGAGCACCACCTCGACCGGGTGCTCGGCCACGTCCGGACCGCCCTCGACGACGGCGCCCGCCTGCGCACGGGCGGCGGGCGCACCCTGCCCGGCACCGGCGGCTCCTACCTCGAACCGACCGTCTTCGACCGGGTCGCCCCCGACAGCCGGCTGGCCCGCGAGGAGGTCTTCGGCCCGGTGCTCTCCGTCCTCGCCTTCGACGACCTCGACGAGGCCGTCGCCCTCGCCAACGCCACCGAGTACGGCCTCGCGGCCGGCCTGTGGACCTCCGACCTGTCCACCGCCCACCGGGTCTCCCGCGCCCTCAGGGCCGGTACGGTCTGGGTCAACTGCTACGAGGAGGGCGACCTCACCGTGCCCTTCGGCGGCATGAAGCAGTCCGGCAACGGACGCGACAAGTCCGCCCACGCCCTGGAGAAGTACACCGAACTCAAGACCACCTGGATCCAGCTTTGACCCGTCGTCCGCTGATCGCGGTCCCCGCCCGCTTCGCCGCCACCACCTCCGCGCTGCGGTACGCCGCGGAGGTCAGCGCCCGCGCGCTGGTCGAGGCCGTCTGGCGGGCCGGCGGCGAGCCCGCCACCCTGCACCCGCACGCGCCCGGCGGTACCGCCGACCCCGCCGAGGTCGCCGCCCGGCTCTCCCGCTTCGACGCGCTGCTGCTCCCCGGCGGCGGCGACCTGGCGCCCCACCGCTACGGGGCGACCGACGCCCACGAGGCCGTCTACGACGTGGACGAGGAGCAGGACGCGTTCGACCTGGAACTCGCCCGGCGGGCCCTCGCGAGCGGACTGCCGCTGCTGGCCGTCTGCCGCGGACTCCAGGTGGTCAACACGGTGCTGGGCGGCACCCTGCACCAGGACATGGGCGGCCCCGGACGGGACCACCGCCACCTGCGGCACCCCGTCCCGCTCGCGCCCGGCTCCGCGCTGGCCCGGATCACCGGCGCCGGGGAGGTCCGGGCATCCTGCTACCACCACCAGCACGTGGACCGCCTCGGCGAGGGCCTGGCCGTCACCGCCCGGGCCGCCGACGGGACCGTCGAAGCCGTCGAACTCCCCGGGCACGACGGCTGGTTCGCCGCCGTGCAGTGGCACCCCGAGGACACCGCCCACGAGGACCCGGCCCAGCAGCGCCTCTTCGACGCCCTGGTACGGGCCGCCGGCTGAACGTCAGCCGCGGGCGCGCCGTCCGCTGCGGCGCGGGGCGGGCTCCGCGCCGTTCAGCAGCGAGCGGCGCCGCTCCTCGCCCGACTCCTCGACCTGGAGCACCACGCGCCGCAGCCCGTCGGCGAGGCCGACGCACTCCGCGTCGCTCAGCCGGCCGGTGACGAAGGACTCCTCCTCGTTGAACGCGGGGAACACCTCGCGCATGAACTCCTCGCCCTCCTCGGTGAGCGCGAGCAGCACCAGCCGTCCGTCGGTGGGGTGGTCGGTGCGCCGCAGCAGCCCGCGCGACTCCAGCGTGCGGGACACCCCGGTCAGCGTGCCCTTGGAGATCCCCGCCTCCTCGGCGACGTGCCGGGTCTCGGACTCGCCCCAGACCCACACCACCCACAGCACCACGAAGGCGGTCCAGGTCAGGTCCGAGCCGCGCAGCACGGAGTTCTCCAGGTGCTGCCGGACGGCGGACGCGGCCCGGTAGATGTTGGCCACCGCGGCCATCCGCTCCCGGCGGATCGGAATGCCGCCGAGCTTCGCCTGGACGAGCCGCTCCGCCTCGTTGATGGACCGCTGGCTGGGCACCGGTGCTCCCTCGTCTCGCCGTCACCGCATCGGACATGGCCTGCGCCGCCGGCACGGAGGTTTGGGCCCGTACCAGTGACTCAGGCATCTTAGATGGCCGGATCCGCCCACCCGCGGCGCGACCGCCCGCCCGGGCGGGGTGGCGGGGCCTCGGTGGCGGGGGTCAGGGGCGGGGCTCAGGCGTGACCGGCGTGGCCGGACGCGTGGGCGAGGTCGTCCACGAGGGTGGGGGAGGGCTGGGGGATCTCGCCGTGGTCCTCGTCGTCGGAGGTGACGGGCAGCTGGTGGACGACGGCGGCCACGCGCGGGGGCAGGCGCAGGGTCAGGCCGTCGTGGCAGGCGGCGAGGGTGTCGGCCCACACGGCGGGCGGGAGCGGCCGGCCGGGCCAGGGCGCGGTCGGCGCGGCCGGGTTGCGGGCTTCGGCGGCGAGTTGGTCGGCCTGGTCGCGCCAGTAGTCGGCGTCGCGGAACTCGCCCCGGGCGGCGTGCAGGAAGGACAGGCAGCTGGCGGCGGTCGTGCTGCCGCCGCCGGCGGCGAACTGCAGCCAGAACTGGCAGCCGTCGTCGTGTCCGGCGAGGTGGAGCAGTGCGGCCAGGACGAGCGCGCCGCCCGGGTGGATGCGGCGCCGGCTGTTGGCGAGGGCCTCCAGGGAGTCGGCGGCCTCGGGCTGGGCGATGATCAGGGTCGCGGCGAGGTCGAGTTCGTGGCGGGCCTGGAGGTGCTCGGCGCCGAGGGGGGCGCGGGCGCGGACGAGGCGGCGCAGGTCGGGACCGGACACGCCGTCGGGCAGCTCGACCGGTCCGTCGGGTTCGTCGCCGTTCCCGTCGTACCGGTTCCGGGGGGTGGCTGCCCGGCGGTCGTGTCCCCGTGTCACTGCATGTCCCCCATGGTGGTGTCGGTGCCGAGGAGGCGGCGGAGCTTGGCCAGGCCGTGGCTGGTGGTGGTGCGGGCGTTGGTCTCGGTGATGCCGAGGTAGGTGGCGATCGTCGGGTAGTCGATGTCCAGCATGTAGCGGAGCACGATCATGTCGTACTGGCGCTCCGGCAGGCGCAGGATCGCCTTGTAGAGCTCCTCGTAGTCGTTGTCGAGGTTCTCCAGGCTGACGCGGGCCAGGGCCTGGGCGCCTCGGATGGCGACGATCCAGTCCGGGACGACCGCCCTGGGCGGGACCTGGCCGGCGCTCATCTCCCGGTCGGCGATGCACCGCTTGGCGATCATCCAGGCGTGGGCCTCGATGTCGGGCTGGCTCAGCGCGCCGAGCCAGTCCTGCCCCAGTTCCCGGCGGGTGCTGCGGATCGCCTGGTCGACGAGCTCCTGGTCGTGCAACCGGGCCCAGGCGACTCCGCGCCAGGTCTCTTCGCGGCTGTCGCAGAAAGCCTGGTAGGACAGCCGATGAGCGGGGCGTACCGCTGCCCACTCGTCGTCGCTGGTCAAATGATCCTCCTCGTCGGCCTTGCGGACGACGTTCGGCCGACCCGGGGGTCGGGAACGGTGGAGTCCGGTGGAGAACGGCCGTCCTCCGTACGGACATCCAATCGTCCCGAAAAGCCTGATGTGAAGGGGATCCCAAAAAGGTTTGTATGAACTGGCATGTGATGACTTGTCAGATGGTGATCAGTCACATGCGATCAGATATCGTCACGTTGAGCTGAACGATGGCCCGCGCAAGGGTTCGCCACGCCGCGCCACGGGTTGTGGTGCGCTGGCCCGCGGGCACGACATGACGCCGACGCAGGGGGACAACGCACCATGGCAGCAGAGCAGCACGACGACACCGCCACTCCGCCGGGCGCCGAGGTCAACCTCGCCATCCACCGCCCGCACTCGGCGCGGATCTACGACTACTTCCTCGACGGCACGACCAACTTCCCCGCCGATCGGGAGGCCGCCGGGCACGCCCTCGCGGTCTTCCCCCAGGCCCGGTCGGCGGCCCGCGCCAACCGGACGTTCATGCACCGCGCCACCCGCGCACTCGCGCGCGGCGGCGTCACCCAGTTCCTCGACATCGGCACCGGCATCCCGACCTCGCCCAACCTCCACGAGATCGCCCAGGGCATCGAACCGCGGGCCAGGATCGTCTACGCGGACAACGACCCCATCGTCCTCACCCACGCCCAGGCCCTCCTGCGCAGCAGCCCCGAGGGGCGAACCGCCTACGTCCAGGCCGACGTCCGGGATCCCGACGCCCTCCTGGACGCGGTCCGCGCCACCGGCGTCCTCGACTTCACCCGGCCGATCGCCCTGAGCCTCGTCGCCCTGCTCCACTTCGTCCCCGACGGTGCCCACGAGATCGCCGAAACGCTCGGGAACGCGCTGTCGGCCCGTGGTTCCGCCCTCGTGATCAGCCACTTCACCCCCGACTACGCCCCCCAGGACGCGGCCCGCATCGAGCAGGTCTACCGCGACAACGGCAACCCGGTCCGCGCCCGGGCCGCCGACGAGTTCGCCCGGTTCTTCACCGGCTGGGACATCCTGGCCCCCGGCGTCACCTCCACCCCCCGCTGGCGCCCCGAACCCGACACCCCGCACGTCAGCGACGCCGAGGCGTCCTGCCTCGCCGCCGTGGCCATCCGCCCCTGACCGGCCCCCGGTACCAGTCTGGCAGGCCGCCGCCCCCGATGTGAAAGTCCGTCACGACGAATCGGCCCCGCAGACGCGAGTTCGAAGACACGCCCTATGGCGCGCTCCGGCCCCGCGTCGGCGGGTGCCGGTCGTCGGGGCGAGTCGTACGG
>NZ_JBHVET010000597.1:0-5568 GCF_042802135.1 Kitasatospora sp. NPDC057512 | reverse complement strand
ACCACCAGCTGGCCGCGCGACAGCCGCGGCGGCCAGAGCGCCGCCTTCAGGCGCCGCCGGCCGGCGCTCCGGTCCGCGACGGGCTCGGGCGCGGGCGCGGGTTCGGACTCCGCTTCCGGCGCGGGCTCGGGCGTGGGATCGGGCTCAACGGCAGGCGTGGACTCCGGCTTCGCCCCGGCCTCCGGCTCGGCCCCGGGAGCCGGCGCGGCGACCTTCGTGAGCCGCAGCGTCGGCTCGGGCACCGAACCGGCCTCAAGCTCAGCCTTAGCGTCAGACTTCTCCTCCGAGGCCACGACGGGCTCCACGGCCTCCGCGGTCGTCCCGGCCGTCCCGGCCGTCCCGGCAGCCTCGTCCGCGTCCGCCGCATCCTCCGCCCCGGGTGCGTCCACGACCTCCTGGACGGGCTTCGAAACCGCCTCCTCGACCGCTTTCCCGCCCGGCTCTCCACCCGGCTTCCCGGCGGCCGGCCCGGCCACCGCCGCCTCCCGCCGCTCCTCCGCCGCGGGCTCGCGGCCCGGCTCAGGCACGGAAGACATGGCGCCGGATCGCGGCCGCGTTGGAGAAGATGCGGATGCCGAGGACGACGACCACGCCGGTGGACAGCTGGGAGCCGACGCCCAGCTGGTCACCGAGGAAGACGATCAGTGCCGCGACCACCACGTTCGACAGGAACGAGACGATGAACACTTTGTCGTTGAAGATCCCGTCGAGCATCGCCCGGACGCCGCCGAACACGGCGTCCAGCGCCGCCACCACCGCGATCGGCAGGTAGGGCACGACGGCGTCCGGCACCTCGGGTTGGACGAAGAGGCCGACGACCACCCCGATCACAAGACCCAGTACGGCAATCACGGTCTGGCTGCTCCTGTCCCTGTCGTGGTCTTGGTGGTTCCGGTCGACGGACGCCGCTTGGCGGTGGAAGCACCGCTGGACGGGGCCGACGAGGCGGAAGCGGAAGGCGATGCCGATGGTGAGACGGACGCGCCGGGGCTCTCCTGGGTTCCGGCCGCGGCCGACGGCGTTCCGCCAGGGGTCGCCGGGGGCGAGGCCTCGGGTGAGACCGGCTGCGCCGTCCGCAGCGTCACCCCCACCGCCGCCGGCAGCGTCAGGCTCTTCTGCACGGAGAGCGTCGACTTGATGCCGTACTGCTCCTGGAGCAGCCGCAGGTACTGCCCGGCCATGTCCTTCTCGAAGGCGCCGAGGAGTTTCGAGCCGTCCCCGATCGCCTGGATGTTGTACGGCGGTACCAGCGGCCGGTTGTCCACCAGCACCGCCTCGCCCGCGGCCCGGATCGCGGACAGCGCGGTCAGCCGCTGGCCGTTGATCGCGATCGCCTCGGCCCCGGATCCCCAGAGGCCGTTCACCACCAGCTGCAGGTCGCGGTCCCGCAGCCGGCCGCTGTTGGAGAAGCCCTGCCCCGCCCTCGGGTCGACATTGCCGCCGCTGCCCGTGCCCGCGGCGTCCTCCAGGACCAGCTTCAGGCCCGGCCCGGTGACCTGGCCCAGGCCCACGGCCCCGCTCACCCCTCCGGGATCCGCGTCCCCCGAGGCGAGCGCCTGTTGCTGCGTGCTGTCGACCTTGAGCCGCAGCTCCTGCACCTGCTTCTGCAACCGGTCGGCCGAGGTGTTGCTGTCGTTGATCCGGTGGATCAGCGCGTCCCGTTCCTTGGCCAGCGAGGGCTCGGCCTTGTGCGCGTTCACCGCGCCCACCGTCACCACCGCACCGACCAGCGCCAGCCCTGCCCCGAGCGTGAGCAGCCCCGGCAGGGTTCCGGGTATCCGGCTGTCGCGGGCACCGCCGCGCGCGGCGGCCGCCTCCGCGTAGCCCTCGTCCAGGCTGTGGTCCATCACGTTGGTCAGCAAGGACATCGAGGCATCCGGACGGTTGTACCGTCCGTTCGGGGCACTCGGCGTCGGCGTCGCTGGCATGGAGACCATCGTCCCATGTCGTCGAGGGGGCCCGTGCACGGCCCCTGAGCTGCACACACGCTGCACACATGACGGAATGTGACGGAGTATTCCGAATGATGTGAAAACGGACAGAGGGGCGCGCGTGTCACACCGCGCGCCCCGCCGTCCGAGGCAGTTCCGAGCTCGGCTCCTGACCGCTCTCGGCTCCTGGTCGTGCTCAGCTCCGGATCGTCACCGTCCCGCTCCGTCGACCACGGCCGCCCACTCGTCCAGCAGCGCCTCGGTGGCCTCGTCGTCGGGGCCCTCCGCCCAGAGGTGGGTGACCGCCTCGGCCGGGTCCGGGAGCACCAGCGTCCAGCGCCCGTCCGCCTCGACCACCCGGACGCCGTCGGTGGTGTCCAGCCGACGGCTGCCGGCCGCCTCCACCACCGAGCGCATGACCATGCCCTTGGCGGCCCACGGCGTCGCGATGTCCCGGCGCCGGATGTGCGCCTGCGGGATCCGGGCGTCGATCTGGCTCAGCGTGAGCTGGGTCCGCGCCACCAGGCCGACCAACCGGACGAACGCCGCGGCACCGTCCAGCACCCCGCTGAACTCGGGCACCACGAAGCCGCCGCGCCCGTCCCCGCCGAACACCGTGCCCTCGGCGGAGGCCGCCTTCGCGAGGTCGTCCGGCGTCGTCGTGGTCCAGATGACCTGGGTGCCGTGGTACGCGGCGACCTGCTCGGCGATCCGGGTCGTGGTCACGGGGAGTGCCACCTGCCCGCTGCGCCGCTCGGCGGCGACCAGGTCCAGCAGCACCAGCAGCGCCCGGTCGTCGTCGATCACCCGCCCGAGCTCGTCCACGAAGGCGACGCGCTCGCCCACCGGGTCGAACCGCACCCCGAAGGCCGCCCGCGAGGAGGCGACCAGCTCGCCGAGCCTGGCCAGGCCGGCCCGCCGCGTTTCCGCGTCCTCGGTCGGCCGCGCCTCGTCCAGGCCGCTGGAGACGGTGAGCGCCTCCACCCCGAGTCGGCCCAGGATGCTCGGCAGGACGAGGCCCGCGCTGCCGTGCGCGGTGTCCACGACCACCTTCAGCCCGGCCTCCCGGACTCCGGTGGTGTCCACCGTCCGCAGCAGGTTGCCCGCGTAGGAGTCGAAGACGCTGGAGGGGAAGGTCAGGTCCCCGATCTCACCGGGGAAGGCCCGCCGGAACTCCTGCCGCGCGTAGACGCGGTCGAGCTTGCGCTGGCCGGCCTGCGAGAGGTCCGCCCCGCGCTCGTCGAAGAAGAGGATGTCCAGCGAGTCCGGCACACCCGGCGTGGTCCGCAGGAAGATCCCGCCCGCGCTGCCCCGCGCCGTGTGCTGCCGGGCCACCGGCATGGGCACGTTCTCGAGGTCGCGGACGTCGATCGCGGAGGTCTGGAGCGCCGAGATCATCGCCCGTTTGAGCGCACGCGCGCCACGCGAGTGGTCACGCGCGATGGTGACGGTGGCGCCCTTCTTCAGCGTCGTCGCGTACGCCCCCGCCAGCCGGACGGCGAGTTCCGGGGTGATCTCGACGTTCAGGATGCCCGAGACACCGCGGACCCCGAACAGGTGCTCCTGGCCGCGCGACTCCCAGATCACCGAGGTGTTGACGACCGCGCCGGCCTCGATGGTCTTGAACGGGTACACCCGGACGTTCGCCCCGATGATCGACTCCTCGCCGACCAGGCACTCGTCCCCGATCACCGCGCCGTCCTCGATCCGCGCGGCCCGCATCACGTCGGTGTTCTTGCCGACCACGCAGCCCCGCAGATTGCTCTGCGGCCCGACGTACACGTTGTCGTGCACCACCGCCTTGTGCAGGAACGCGCCGCGCTTGACGACCACGTTGCTGCCCAGCACGGTGTGCTCGCGGATCTCCACGCCGGCCTCGACCTTGGCGTAGTCCCCGATGTACAGCGGCCCGCGCAGCACCGCCTCCGGGTCCACCTCGGCGCCCTCGGCGACCCAGACCCCCGGGGAGATCTCGAACCCGTCGAGCTCGACGTCGACCTTGCCCTCCAGGACGTCCGCCTGGGCCTTGCCGTAGCTCTCGTGGGTGCCCACGTCCTCCCAGTAGCCCTCGGCGACGTACCCGTAGACCCGCTTGCCCTCCTTCAGGAGCTGGGGGAAGACGTCACTCGACCAGTCGACGGACTCGCCCGCCGCGACGTAGTCGAAGACCTCGGGCTCCATCACGTAGATACCGGTGTTCACCGTGTCGGAGAAGACCTGCCCCCAGGTCGGCTTCTCCAGGAACCGCTCGACCCTCCCCTCCTCGTCCGTGATCGTGATACCGAACTCCAGTGGATTCGGCACCCTCGTGAGACAGACGGTGACCAGAGCGTTCTTACTGCGGTGAAAGTCGATCAATTCCGAGAGATTGAAGTCGGTCAACGCGTCACCGGAGATCACCAGAAAGGAATCGTCCTTGAGCGCGTCCTCGGCGTTCTTGACACTCCCCGCAGTGCCCAGTGGCGTCTCCTCGTGGGCATAGGTCAGATGCATGCCCAGCTCTTCGCCGTCACCGAAATAGTTCTTGACCAGCGACGCCAGGAACTGCACGGTGACGACGGTGTCGGAGAGGCCGTGCCGCTTCAGCAGCCGAAGCACGTGCTCCATGATCGGCCTATTGGCGACCGGAAGCAGCGGCTTCGGCATGCTGGAGGTCATCGGGCGGAGTCGAGTGCCCTCGCCCCCTGCCATTACAACGGCTTTCATTACGGGTGCGTCCTCCTTCGCGGTGGTGGACCGGCAGGTCCATCAAAGCGTTCCAGAAGGTTCTCTACCCGGAAGGTATCGTCCGACGCACCGAGGAGGCGTGGGGCTTCTCTCAGATCACGTCTCAGACTGTGGACGCCGGGCCCGCGGTGCTCCCCCGGACGATCTGCCGCGCCTGGACCGCGTAAAGAATCGCGGCCCACCAGTACAAGGTCGTCCCCCACCAGATGAACGCCCAGCTCACCACCTCGGCCGGCCGGGCGATCCAGCTGTCGACACTGCCGAGCAGCAGAAGCGGAAACGCGTACATCAGATTGAAGGTCGCGGCCTTCCCCAGAAAACTCGTCTGGAGCGGTCCGTAACCGTGCCGGGCCAGAATCGGCAGCAGCCCGGCGATGAATGCCTCACGGGCCAACAGGATCGCGGTGAGCCACCACGGCAGAATCCCACGCCACGTCAACCCGACCAGCGTGGACAGCACGTACAGCCGGTCGGCCAGCGGATCGAGCAGCTGCCCCACCCGGCTGATCTGCCCCCACCGGCGGGCGAGCTTCCCGTCCAGGTAGTCGCTGACCCCGCTCAACATCAGGATCAGCAACGCCCAACCGTCATTGTTGGGCCCGTCGAAGACCGGCCACAGGATGAGCCAGAGGAAGAGCGGAACACCGACCAGCCGGCCCATGCTCAGCATATTGGGGATGGTGAGGACGCGATCGGTCTGGACCCGCGTCTCCTGGACCTCCACCCGGGGGGCCTCCTGTCCCGTGTGACGACAATTGCATGTTGACCCTACAACAGAGAAGCCCCCGACCGGTTCACCCGGCGGGGGCTTCTCTAGAAGAATTGTTCGGCGGCGTCCTACTCTCCCACAGGGTCCCCCCTGCAGTACCATCGGCGCTGTAAGGCTTAGCTTCCGGGTTCGGAATGTAAC
>NZ_JBHVET010000596.1:0-5569 GCF_042802135.1 Kitasatospora sp. NPDC057512 | reverse complement strand
GTCCCCGACCGGCACCGTCGTGCTGGGCGGGCGCTCGCTGCGGCTGCTGCGCGCGCCCGCCCCCTCCACCTAGCCGGGGCTCAGCTCCCGGCGTGCCCGAGCTCGACGTTCTCCAGCACGCCGATCGCGTCCGGCACCAGCACCGCCGCCGAGTAGTAGGTGCTCACCAGGTAGGAGGCGATCGCCTTCTCGTCGATGCCCATGAAGCGGACGTTCAGGCCCGGCTCCACCTCGTCCGGGATGCCGATCTGGGTCAGGCCGACCACGCCCTGGTTGTCCTCGCCGACACGCATCGCGATGAACGCGCTGGTCTGCTGGTCGGACACCGGGATCTTGTTGCACGGGAAGATCGGCACCCCGCGCCAGGTCGGCCGCTGCTTGCCGAGGACGTCGACGGTGGACGGGTAGACGCCGGCCCGGTTGCACTCCCGCTCGAAGGCCGCGATCGCGCGCGGGTGGGCGAACAGGAAGTCGGTGTCGCGGCGCATGCTCAACAGCTCGTCCAGGTCGTCCGGGGTGGGCGCCCCGGAGCGGGTCTGGATCCGCTGGTCGAAGTCGGCGTTGCTGAGCAGGCCGAACTCCGGGTTGTTGATGATCTCGTGCTCCTGCCGCTCCCGCAGGGCCTCGATGGTCAGCCGCAGCTGCTCCTCGGTCTGGTTCATCGGCTTGTTGTAGAGGTCCGCGACCCGGCTGTGCACCTTGAGCACGGTCTGCGCGACGCTCAGCTCGTACTCGCGCGGCCTCAGCTCGTAGTCCACGAAGGCGCCCGGCAGCTCGTACTCGCCCTGGTGCCCGGCCGCGAGGTCGATCTCCGCCTCGCCGTGCTCGTTCTGCGCCTGCGCGGCGTCCGCGGCGAAGCCCAGCAGCTGCTCGCGCAGCGACTCGGACCGGCCGATCAGCTCCTGGAGCACCGGCCAGGACAGCGCCATCGCGACCCCGGAGGTGCTCGCCTTCACGGTGTACGGCCAGCTGCCGCCGCCCTCGGTGATCGCCTCGTCGCCGAGGTGGTCGCCGTCCGCGAGCGTGCCGAGCACCGTCACCTCGCCGTACTTGCCGGTGCCGATCCGGTCCACCTTGCCGTGCGCGATCAGGAACACCTCCTCGATCGGCGTCCCCTCCTGCACCAGCACCTCGCCCTGGGCGAAGTCCCGCTGCACGAACCGGCGGGCCAGCTCGGCCAGCACCTCCTCGTCCTCGAAGCCGCGCAGCGCCGGGACCTCGGCCAGCGAGGGGGCGATCACCGTCACCGCGGCGCCGGTCTTGGCGAAGCTCACCCGGCCGCGCCCGGGCGCGTAGCTCAGCCGCCGGTTGACCCGGTAGGTACCCGCGCTGACCTGCACCCACGGCAGCATCTTCAGCAGCCAGCGGGAGGTGATCTCCTGCATCTGCGGCTTCGACTTGGTCGTCGTCGCCAGGTTCCGCGCCGCGGTCGTGCTGAGGCTGAGCTGGGCCCGTACCTGCACGGTTGCCGAGCCGGGGCCGGGGGTGGGCTCGGTGTCGACCGTCATCTGTGCACTCCTGTCACTCACGCACCAATGGACATCCGTCAGGACATGTCATCGGCTCATCGGCAGGCGCCCGCAAGAGGCGCACGGCGCACTCCCACCTGCGTGAACGTCGGCGCGCGCCCCTCGTTTCGCGCTCGCACCGCCCGTCCGGGTGGCCGGTTCTCGCCGGACTCCGCCGACAGGGGCGAAAAACCGGATGAGAAATGACGGCCCCTCTGCCTACCCTCACCGCGATGGCCGAGAACAGACAAGAACCCGAGAACCCCACCCCGGAAAGCGCCCAGAGCGACGGAGCCGGCCCCGCCGGGCCCGGGCCGCGGCACTCCGCGGTCCGCTCCCTGCTGCGCCTGTGGCCGTACGCGCGCGCCGTCCGCGGCCGGCTGGCCGTCTCGGTGACGGCCGCCACCCTCGGCATGCTCAGCACCCTCGCCGTCCCGGTGGTGCTCGGCCTGATCGTGGACGGCCCGGTCGCCGAGCACGACCTGGCCGGCCTCTGGCCGCTGGTCGGCCTGCTGGTGGTCCTCGGCCTGGTCGAGTCCGCGCTGTTCTACACCCGCCGGGTGGTGCTGGCCCGCCCGCTGGCCGGGCTGGAGACGGCGATGCGCGGGGACCTCTTCGCCAAGCTCCAGCGGCTGCCGGTCTCCTTCCACGACCGCTGGGGCTCCGGCCAGCTGCTCTCCCGGGCCACCGCCGACATGTACACCATGCGGCTGTTCCTGGCCTTCCCGCTGGTCTTCCTGATCGTCAACTCGGTGATGTTCCTGGCCGGCACCGTGGTGATGTTCACCCAGGACTGGCGGCTCGCGCTGATCGCCCTGGTGCCGGTCGTCCCGCTGTTCGTGCTCACCCGGCGGTTCGAGTCCGGCTACTCCGGCGCCGCCCGGCTCGCCCAGGACCAGAACGGGGACATCGCCACCCTGGTCGAGGAGTCCGTCCTCGGCATCCGCATCCTCAAGGCCTTCGGCCGGCACCGGTCGATGACCGAGCGCTTCCGCGCCCAGGCCCAGGAGCTGCGCCGCACCGAGCTGCGCAAGGCGCACCTGCTCGCCAACCTCTGGGCCGTCATCGTCGGCCTGCCGGAGATCGCGCTGGCCTGCGCCCTCGCCGTCGGCGCCTACCTGGTGGCCCACGACGAGCTGAGCGCCGGCACCCTGGTCGCCTTCCTCTCCACCGCGCTCGCGCTGCGCTGGCCGGTCGAGTCGCTCGGCTGGCTGCTCGCCTACGCCAACGAGGCCGCCACCGCCACCGACCGCTTCTTCGAGGTGCTGGACGAGCCGGACACCCCCGAGGCGGACGCCCCCGCCCCGGGCACCGCCGCCGGGCCCGCCGACGGCATCCGCTTCACCGGCGTCCGCTTCCGCTACCCCGACGCCCCCGACGGCAGCCCCGACCTGCTGGCCGGCGTCGACCTGCACATCCGCAGCGGCGAGACGATGGCCCTGGTCGGCGCCACCGGCAGCGGCAAGACCACGCTCACCGCCCTGCTCCCCCGGCTGTACGAGGCCACCGCCGGCACCATCACCCTGGACGGCCGGGACATCCGCGAGCTGCCCCGGCCGCGGCTGCGCGAACTCGTCGCGGTCGCCTTCGAGGAGCCCACCCTGTTCTCCGCCACCGTCCGGGAGAACGTCCTGATGGGCGCCCCGGGCGCCGGCGACGAACAGCTGCGCACCGCCCTCGACACCGCCCAGGCCGGCTTCGTCGAGAAGCTCCCGGACGGCCCGGACACCGAGGTCGGCGAGCAGGGCCTGAGCCTGTCCGGCGGCCAGCGCCAGCGCCTCGCGCTGGCCCGCGCGGTCGTCGGCGACCCGGCCTTCCTGGTCCTGGACGACCCGCTCTCCGCCCTGGACGTGCACACCGAGGCCCTGGTCGAACGGGCCCTGCGCGAGGTCCTCGGCACCACCACCGCCCTGGTCGTCGCCCACCGCCCCAGCACCGTGCTGCTCGCCGACCGGGTCGCGGTGCTGGCGGACGGCCGGATCGCGGCCGTCGGCACCCACCAGGAGCTGCTGCGCGACTGCGCGCACTACCGGGAACTGATGTCGGGCGAGGCCGCCCTGATACCCGAGGGCCCCCTCGCACCGGAAGGAGCGCGCGCATGACCACCACCGCCGAACCCGTGCGGGCCGAGCCCGCCGCGCCGGCCGAGGAGGAGCTCCCCCCGCCGCCCACCGACGAGGAGGACATCCCCGTCCCGCCGGGCGCGCCCCGGGCGCTGCTGCGCTCGCTGCTCCGCACCCACCGGGCCCGGATCACCATCGCGATGGTGGTGATCCTGGTCCAGCAGGCCGCGCTCCAGTCCGGCCCGCTGCTGGTCGCGGTGGCGATGGACCGCGGCATCCCGGCGCTGCGCGAGCACGACTCCGGCCCGCTGATCGCCGTGGTCGCGGCCTACCTGTTCTGCGCGCTGCTCAGCCCGGTGCTTCAGTGGGTCTTCATCAAGATCAGCGCCCGGGTCAACCAGGACATCGTGCTGGAGCTGCGCGGCCGGATCTTCCGGCACGCCCAGCGGCTCAGCCTGGACTTCCACGAGCGCTACACCTCGGGCCGGATCATCTCCCGCGCCACCAGCGACATCGACGCGCTGCGCGAGCTGCTCTCCGAGGGCCTCCAGGAGCTGCTGACGGTCCTCCTGTCGGTCTGCTACATCTCGGTGCTGCTGGTGGTGCTGGACTGGCGGCTCGGCCTGGTCTCGCTGGTGTCCTTCCTGCCGCTGGCCCTGATCGCCCGGTCCTTCCGCCACCGCTCGCGCCGGGTCTACCGGCGCTCGCGCACCTCGGCCGCCTCGCTGATCGTCCGCTTCACCGAGACCATGAACGGCATCCGCCCGGTGCAAGCCTTCCGCCGGGAGAAGGCCAACGACGCCGCCTTCGCCGTGGTCAACCGGCAGTCCGCCACCGCCACCGCGGACGGCCTGCTGGAGATCGCCCGCTACGTCGGCCTCTCCCGCGTCACCGCCAACCTGTGGTTCGCCGGCGTGGTGCTGCTCGGCGCCTACTGGGTCGTCGACGACGCGCTGGAGCTGGGCGTGCTCACCGCCTTCGCGCTCTACCTGCGCCGGCTCTTCGACCCGGTCGACCAGCTGGCGATGTTCCTGAACAGCTACCAGTCGGCCGCCGCCGCCCTGGAGAAGATCGCCGGCCTGCTCGCCCACGAGCCGACCGTCGCCGAGCCGGCCGAACCCGCCGAGCTGCCG
This sequence comes from Kitasatospora sp. NPDC057512, assembly GCF_042802135.1. Classification (NCBI taxonomy): domain Bacteria; kingdom Bacillati; phylum Actinomycetota; class Actinomycetes; order Kitasatosporales; family Streptomycetaceae; genus Kitasatospora; species Kitasatospora sp. NPDC057512. Next base: position 865 of record NZ_JBHVET010000596.1, on the reverse strand, counting down.
GAGGCCTCCGGCAAGGGCCGCGCGGTCGCCTTCGAGGGCACCCGCTTCGCCTACCGGACGGGCAAGGAGGTGCTCCCGGCCTTCGACCTGCTGATCCCGGCCGGGCAGACGGTCGCGGTGGTCGGCGCGACGGGCGCGGGCAAGTCGACGGTCGCCAAGCTGCTGGCCCGCTTCTACGACCCGACCGACGGCCGGATCCGGCTGGACGGCGTGGACCTGCGCGACCTGGCCACCCCCGAGCTGCGGCGCGGGGTGGTGATGGTGACCCAGGAGTCCTTCCTGTTCTCCGGCACCGTCGCCGAGAACATCGCGGTCGGCCGCCCCGGCGCCACCCGGGAGGAGGTCGAACAGGCCGCCCGGGACATCGGCGCGTACGAGTTCATCGCCGCCCTGCCGGACGGCTTCGACACCGACGTGCGCAAGCGCGGCGGCCGGATCTCGGCCGGCCAGCGCCAGCTGGTGGCCTTCGCCCGCGCCCTGCTGGCCGACCCGGCGGTGCTGATCCTGGACGAGGCGACCAGCTCGCTGGACGTCCCCGGGGAGCAGGCCGTGCAGCGGGCCATGCGCACCGTGCTGGCCGGCCGCACGGCCGTGATCATCGCCCACCGGCTCTCCACCGTGGAGATCGCCGACCGTGTCCTGGTGATGGATCAGGGCAGGATCGTGGAGGATGGCTCCCCACAGGAGCTGATCGACGGCTCCGGCCGTTTCGCCGCCCTCCACCGGGCCTGGCGGGACAGCCTGGTCTAGGGCCCCGCCCCGGACCCCACGAATGTGCCCGTCCGGGTGCGCCGTCACGCACCCGGCCGGGCCACCCCACTTCCCGTAGGGAGGTACGCGGGCGGCCGCCCACCCGGTTCAGCAC
>NZ_JBHVET010000595.1:0-5573 GCF_042802135.1 Kitasatospora sp. NPDC057512 | reverse complement strand
GGACATGACGGGGGCTCCTTCGGCTCGGGCGGTGCGTCGTCGGCGACGCACCGCCCGGCCAATGAACAACGTGCCACCCACAGACCGCTGATGGATCGCCTTCACCACCGGCAGACCGCCGTCACCTCCGGTGGCCAGGGCCGCTCCTCCGGATCACGTCGCGCGCCCGGCGTGATCCGAATCGGCTAGTACAGGTCGGAGCTGCGGATCGTCGCCCAGCTGCTGCTCCGACCGCCGCTGGAGTTGACGAAGACGACCCTGAGGCCGCCGAGGGCGGAGACCTCAAGGCTGGCCCTCGTCCAGGAACTGGGCTTGAAGGTGTCGGCGCTCCAGCAGGGGCGGCTGTTGGCGTCGTAGACGACGAAGTTCCCGTCGCCCTGCATGATCGCCTTGTAGCCGCAGCCCCAGGTCTTGGGCGCCTGCCAGACGGCGTGGACGAGGCTCGCGTCCTGGTAGGCCCGGTAGAGGACGAGGTTGCCGTCGTTCTGCAGGACCAGCTGGGTGTCGCCCGCCTCGATGTGGCCGCCGCGGTAGAGGATGCCGGGCTCGTCCATGTACGCGGCGGGCACGTCGGCGTGTGCGGTCCCTGCCGACGTCACCGTCCCGACCAGGGCCAGCAGGCCGGCCGCCATCCCGAGGGCCGTGTTCCGCAGCTTCTTCGTCGTCTTCATTTCCCCGTGTGCCTCTCTCGTCCGTTTTCGCGCCCGTGAACGGGTGGGGCGCGCTGTGCAGGGACGATCATGCGCGAGGGCGGTAGACAAACGATGAACGCCCGTCTGGACCGGCGTCGGCCGAGGCCGGGGGCCGATCGGGCGGCATCCTCTCGGACGCCGGGTCAGGGGCCGGATCGACCCCGTCACCCGTACCCGGTCGGCGCCCCGGTCAGGAGGCGGTCTGGGCGGTGCAGGTGCCGAGCTGGTCGCCGGGCCGGAGGGTGCCGTCGCCGAAGGTCTGGTTCATGACGGTGGCGAACTCGGGCAGGGCGCTCATCCAGATGTCGGAGAGCGCGAGGTTGACCCGCGGCGGCAGCACGGACCGCACGTCCGGGCTGATCCGGGGCCGGGTGGGGATGTTGTACACCGGGAGGCGGGTACCGGCGGGGTCGCTGCTGGTCTGCACGACGAACGTGCTGTCGCCGGAGAGGCTGCCTTCGAGGTTCGAGACCTGCACGTAGCGGCCGGCGGCGTCGGTCAGGGTGAAGCCGCCCTTGGCCGCCGTCCGGATGTAGACGGAGTTCGCCAGGGTGACGGGGTTGCCGACGGAGGTGAGGTCGATGGTGACCGTCCCGGTGGCGTCGACGTCCCGGAAGGACGCGGCGTTGCCGCCGGGGGTGAGGGCCTTGAAGGTGATGCCGGGCTTCGCCCAGGTGAGCGTGCACTCGGCGCTGCCGGTGGCCATGTTCAGGGTGACGGGGGCGCCGGCGAAGGCGACGTGGGCGAGGGCTATGGTGCCGACGAGGCCCGCGGCGAGGGCGGCGACGGTTTTCGGGGACATCTGCGGGGACTCCTGGTGTGGCGGGTGGATCCCCCCGGGCTCCCAGCGTTCCGGGCCCGCCGGCGGGCGGCAAACCCGCTGCGCCGAGTAGCGTCATCACCCACCGTCACGGGCGGCGGTGTCCAGGGCCCCGGGGCGGGTGTCAGGCGACCAGGGCGGCCCGGTAGGCGGTGATCACCAGGTGGACGCGGTCGCGGGCGGCGAGCTTCGCCAGCAGGTGGCCGACGTGGGTCTTGACCGTGCCGGTGCTGACGCACAGCTGCTCGGCGATCTCGGCGTTGGTGAGCCCGCGGCCGATCAGCGTGAGCACCTCCAACTCCCGTCCGGTGACGGCCCGGAGGACCCGCTGCCGCTCGCCGCCGTGGTCCGTCGGCGGCTCGGCGGGGCCGGTGGGGACGGCGGTGAACGCGCGGATCAGCCGACGGGTGACGCTCGGGGCGAGCAGCGCCTCCCCGGCGGCGACCACCCGGATCGCGGTCAGCAGCTCCTCGGGCGGGGTGGACTTGAGCAGGAAGCCGGAGGCCCCGGCGCGCAGCGCGCCGTAGATGTACTCGTCCAGGTCGAAGGTGGTGAGGACGAGGATCCGTACGGCGCTCTCGGCGGTGATCCGCCGGGTGGCCGCCAGGCCGTCGGTGCCCGGCATCCGGATGTCCATCAGGACCACGTCCGGGTGCTCGGTCCGGGCCAGGCGGACGGCCTGCGCGCCGTCGGCGGCCTCGCCCACCACGGTGAACCCGTCGGCGGCGGCCACGATCCCGGCCAGGCCGGCCCGGACCAGCGCCTGGTCGTCGGCGACCACGACCCGGATCGGCGGGGCGGGGCGCTCCCCGGCCGTCGTCATGACGCGGTCTCGACCGTGGTCTCGACCGCGCTCTCGGCCAGCGGCAGGACGGCCCGGACCCGGAAGCCGCCGTCCGCGCCCGGCCCGGCCTCCAGGCGGCCCCGGTACAGGCCGACCCGTTCGGCGATCCCGGCCAGGCCGTGCCCGCCGCCGATTCCCGCCACGTCCGGGGCACCGCACCCGGGGTCGGTCACCTCCAGCACCAACCGGTCCTCCTCGTACGCCACGTCCACCCGGGCCGAGTCGGTGCGCGCGTGCCTGACCACGTTGGTCAGCGCCTCCTGGACGATCCGGAACGCCGACAGCTCGACGCCGTCCGACAGCGGCCGCACCCGGCCGCCGACCCGCAGCTCGACCCGCACCCCGGCCTCCGCGCTGCTGGCCACCAGCCGTTCGAGGTCGGCCAGTCGGGGCGCGGGGGCGAACTCGGCGTCCTCTCCACGGTCGGCGCCCCCGGCCGGGGCCCCGCGCAGGACGGTGAGCAGCCCGCGCATCTCCACCATCGCGTCCCGGCTCACCGCCTGGATGGCGTCCAGCGCCTGCCCGGCCTTCGCCGGATCCCGGCCGATCACGAAACGGCCGTACCCCGCCTGGACGTTGACCACGCTCATGCTGTGCGCGATCACGTCGTGCAGCTCCCGGGCCAGCCGGGTGCGCTCCTCCGCGAGCTCCTCCGAGAGCTCGGCCCTGGCGAGGTCCAGCTGGTGGCGGCGAAGCTCCGCGCCGTACGCGCGGTAGCGGGCCGCCGCGCTGCCGAGCGCCCAGGCGGTGACGATCGCCAGCGCGGCGAACACCAGGTTGTTCCACAGCTCCCGCGAGCCGAACCCGCTCAGCCCGGCGCCCACCAGCCCGGCCGCCAGCGCGGCCGCGCCGGCCCGCGGCGAGCCGACCGCCGCGACCAGGTAGACCGCCATCGCGGCGGCGAGCACCACCTGGAACCCGGCCAGGTTGGCGATGGTCAGCCGTCCGGCCACCGCCACGACCACCACCCAGGCGGCGAACACCGCCCCGGCCGCGGCCACCGGCGCGAGCCGCCGCAGGCCCGCCGCCGCGCCGACGACGACCACGCACCCCAGCACCGTCACCAGCTCGGCCGTGGCCGGCTCGGCGTACCCCCGGTGGTGCGGGTCGAACACCCGGTAGGCGTCCAGCACCCGCAGCCAGGTGAGCACGGTCAGGGCCAGGGAGACCGCCAGGTCGACCATCACCCAGTGGCCCGGGCGGAGCCTCCTGGTCACCGGCGGGCGCGGGATGTCGGGCATCGCCCCAGGCTAGCGGCGGCCCGCCGCCGGGGCATCGCCCCACAGGCCTACGACCACGGGCAGAGCCCGAGCCCCGTCGGATGCCGGGATTCCGCCCACGGTGGGAGGCCGGGCCCCCGGTGCGGACGGGAGCGTGGAGGCACGCCACAAGGAAAGGCACGACGATGATCGAGGTACGCGACCTCAGCAAGCGCTACGGCGGCGCCCTCGCCGTGGACGGGCTCACGTTCACCGTCCACCCCGGGCAGGTCACCGGCTTCCTCGGGCCGAACGGCTCCGGCAAGTCCACCACCCTGCGGATGATCCTCGGCCTGGACGCCCCGACCGCGGGACGGGCCACCGTCAACGGCCGGCCGTACGCCTCGCTGCGCCACCCGCTGCGCGAGGTCGGCGCGCTGCTGGACGCCGGCGCCGTCCACCCCGCCCGCTCCGCCCACCACCACCTGCTCGGCCTCGCCGTCACCAACGGCATCGGCCCCCGCCGGGTCCGCGAGGTGCTGGAACTCACCGGTCTGGCGACGGCGGCCCGCCGCCGGGCCGGGCGCTTCTCGCTCGGCATGAAGCAGCGCCTGGGCATCGCCGCCGCCCTCCTCGGCGACCCGCCCGTCCTGCTGCTCGACGAACCCGTCAACGGCCTGGACCCGGAAGGCGTCCAGTGGATCCGCACCCTCCTGCGCGGCCTCGCCGCCGAAGGACGGACCGTGCTGCTCTCCTCGCACCTGATGAGCGAAATGGCCCTCACCGCCGACCACTTGGTGGTCATCGGGCGCGGACGGCTCGTCGCGGACCGCTCGACGGCCGACTTCCTCGCCGAGCACGCCCGCACCGACGTCCTGGTGCGCTGCGCCCGTCCGGCGGAGCTGGCCCGGCTGCTGCGCGCCGCCGGGGCGGCCTTCGTCGGGGAGGAGCCCGCCGGAGCGCTGGCCGTCGTCGGCCTGGAACCGTCCGCCATCGGCGAACTGGCCGCCGGGCACGGCATCGGCGTCCACGAACTCACCGTCCGGCAGGCCTCGTTGGAGCAGGCCTTCATGGACGCCACCGGCGGCGCGGTCGACTTCCGGGCCGCCTCCACAGCCCCTGCCATGTCTTCCGTCACGACACCCGACACGACTCCCGGAAAGAGGACCGCATGAGCACCGCACCGACCACCCGGGGCGCCCTGGCCGGGGAGTGGGTCAAGCTGCGCAGCGTCCGCGCGACCCCGCTCGCCGCGGCCGTGGCCCTGGCGGCCGCGCTGTTCATCGGCCTGATCGACTACGCGAGCGCGGCCGACAACTGGGCCTCCTGGAGCGCCGAGCAGCGCGAGCGCTTCGACCCGGTCCGCTACGGCTTCTCCGGCGGCTTCTACGTCGCCGTGCTGGCCGTCGGCACCCTGGGCACGCTGGCCGCCTCCAGCGAGTACACCACCGGCCAGATCCGCACCACCCTGGCGGCCGTGCCCCGGCGCGGCCAGGTCCTCGTTGCCAAGGCCCTGGTGGTCGGCGGGGTTTCGGCGCTGCTCGGGCAGCTGCTCGCCTTCCTGACCTTCCTGCTCGGCCAGCGCGCCCTGAGCGCCCGGCACCTTTCCGTCCCGCTCGGTGCCCCGGGCGTGGCGCGCGCCGTCGTCGGCTGCGGCCTGTTCCTGTCCGCCTTCGCCCTGCTCGGCCTCGCGCTCGGCTTCGTCCTGCGCCACACGGCGGGCGCGGTCGCCGCCCTGTTCGGCCTGTTCTTCCTCTCCCCGATGCTGCTGGCACCGCTCGGCGACGAGGTGTCACGGTTCGGCCTGCAGAGCGTCTTCGAGGGCCTCGGCACCACGGTCGCGTCAGCGGGCGCCGACCGCCTCGGCCCGGTCGGCTGCTTCGCCGCCCTGGCCGGCTACCTCGCCGTCGCCCTCACCCTGGCCGGCCTCGGCCTGTCCCGCCGGGACGCCTGACGCCTGACGCCTGACACCGGGGCCGGTACGGAGCGGGTGGAGCCTCCGTGGGACACCCCCCCGC
>NZ_JBHVET010000594.1:0-5574 GCF_042802135.1 Kitasatospora sp. NPDC057512 | reverse complement strand
GCTCCCCTGGGGGCGGGCCGGGCCTCCGGCGTTCCGCCCGGGGCCCCGCTTGAGGCTTCAACTATCAGGAGAATTTTGCAGAATGCAAAGATTGCCTTATAACTAAGGCATGATCGAGGCCCGCCATCTGCGCGTTCTGCGTGCCGTCGCCCGCACCGGCTCCTTCTCCGCCGCCGCCCGCGAGCTGGGGTGTACGCAGCCCGCCATCAGCCAGCAGATGAAGGCCCTGGAGAAGTCGGTGGACACCCCGCTGGTGGTCCGCTCGGGCCGCGGGATGCAGCTCAGCGAGGCCGGCCGGGTCCTGCTCAAGCATGCCACCGGAATCCTGGCCGGGCTCTCCGCCGCCGAGGAGGAGGTGGCCGCGATCGCCGGGCTGCGGGCCGGGCGGGTGCGGCTGGTCTCCTTCCCGACCGCGAGCTCCACCCTGGTGCCGCCCGCGGTCGCCCGCCTGCGGGACAGCCATCCGGGGGTGCGCGTGTCGCTGGTCGAGGCCGAGCCGCCGGAGTCGCTGGCGATGCTGCGCGGCGGCGAGTGCGAGATCGCGCTGGCCTTCCGCTACCCGCAGTCCGACGGCGCCGTCGCGCTCCCGGCGCCCGCCCACGGCACGCCGCGCGAGGCCCGGGCCGAGGCCAACCTGGAGGCGCAGCAGCTGACCGCCGGGACCGACTGGTCCGACCTGGTGGTCACGCCGCTGCTGGACGACCCGCTGGTGGGCGTGCTGCCGGCCGCCCACCCGCTGGCGGGGCGGGGCGGAGCGGTGGGGCTGACCGAGCTGGCGGGGGAGCAGTGGATCGCCGGCTGCCCGCAGTGCCGGGGGCACCTGGTGGAGCTGTGCGCCGGGGCGGGCTTCGAGCCGCGGATCGACTTCGCGACGGACGACTACCCGGCGGTGGTCGGCCTGGTGGCGGCCGGTCTCGGGGTGGCGGTGCTGCCCCGGCTGGCGCTCCGGTCGGTGCGCCCTGACGGCGTGTCGACGGTGCCGGTGCGGACGGCCTCCGGGGCGCCCGCGGTGCGCCAGGTGGTCGCGCTGACGCTCCCGGACCTGGCCGAGGTGCCGGCCGTGGCGCTGATGCTGGAGCGGCTGGCGGGGGCGGCCGCCGACCGCTGACGGTGGGTGACGGGGTCGCGGCGGCCCGGTACGTACGGTGAGCCAGAAGGTTGAAGCGCCGCGAAGAAACGTTTCTTCACGGCGCTCGTGGAGACGGGTCTACCGCTGGGCGACCGCCGGCGGGGTCAGCGGAACCTCGACCAGTCGGTGCCGCGAGCGCCCCAGCATCTCCTCGCGTTCGTCCTCGGTCATCCCGCCCCACACGCCGTACGGCTCGCGGACCGCCAGCGCGTGCGCCGCGCACTCGGCGATCACCGGGCAGCGCATGCAGACCTCCTTGGCGCTGGCCTCGCGCGAACTGCGCGCGGCCCCGCGCTCGCCCTCGGGGTGGAAGAAGAGCGAGCTGTCCACGCCACGGCAGGCTGCGGAGAGCTGCCAGTCCCAGAGGTCCGCGTTGGGACCGGGGAGGCGGGAGAAATCTGCCATGGCTCATTCCCTTCAGAGGCTGTCGGCCGTCGGCCGGGCGTTCGGCGGGGCTGCTGCCGAGCGGTGCGGCGGGGCTTCGATGCACTGGTGTGGACACCTGGAAATATGACTTAAGGCAACTCCATGGACAAGTCACCCACACACTGGCACAACAGTCAATGACCATACGAAAGCTATAAAAACGGGCATAGTGGGCAAGGGGCTCCAGCGGGCGCGGGTGTGGCAATCGGGTGGTCGACGGGCGCGCGGGGTGCCGAATCGATGTGCGGGTCGTACGCCGACCGCGCGCGAGCTGCGCAAAAGAGCGGCGTGTGCACCGCGATGCGGCTGATCGGTAATGGGTTGGCCACGTACAGTGGTGGAGATGGCCCCGAAGGCCGTAACTCATTCGAGTGACGGTCGTTGGAAGTGCGGAGGCGGTTAGCGGGCGCCGGACGTCGGGAACGATCGCGGGCAGGTTGGGGCGATCACCGCGGAGTCCGTCGCCGATCGGCCGTGTCGTAGAGGTTCGTACCAGCCAGGAGGCTCAACGTGACGCGGATCAGCTGCGGAGGACGACGGTCATGACTTCCGTTCTCGTTTGCGACGATTCCCCGCTCGCCCGCGAGGCGCTTCGCCGCGCGGTCGCGACCGTACCCGGTGTGGACCGGGTCACCACCGCGACGAACGGGGAGGAGGTCCTCCGCCGCTGGGTGGCCGACCGCTCCGATCTCGTTCTGATGGACGTCCGGATGCCCGGCCTCGGCGGGGTCGAGACGGTCCGGCGGCTGCTGTCCGCCGATCCGGGCGCGCGGATCATCATGCTCACCGTCGCCGAGGACCTCGACGGGGTCGCGCTCGCGGTGGCCGCGGGCGCCCGCGGGTACCTGCACAAGGACGCCTCGCGCGCCGAGCTGCGGGCCACCGTCACCCAGGCCCTCGCCGACCCGACCTGGCGGCTCGCCCCCCGCCGGCTGCGCAGCCCCGACATGGGTGCGGCGCCCACCCTGACGGCGCGTGAGATCCAGGTGCTGGAGGGCATGAGCCACGGCCGCAGCAACGCCGAGATCGGCCGCGAGCTGTTCCTCTCCGAGGACACCGTCAAGACCCACGCCCGACGGCTGTTCAAGAAGCTCGGGGCCTCCGACCGGGCGCACGCGGTGGCGCTGGGCTTCCGCTGGGGCCTGGTCCGCTGACCACCGGCGGCGCCGCCGGTTGCGGCGTGCCGCCGGAGGTTCCCGGAGCGGGCGCCGCACGGGCGTGTGACGTTACGGTCCCGAGGTTGCACCATGGAGGAGTGGAGCACCTCGGGGACCAGCGGACAGGCACTGCGGCGAACCACGCAGCCGCAGGACACTCGGCGGACGGCGCGACGGACGGGACCGCCGACGGCGGCGGGGCGGGAGGCGGCACGGTGCAGGAGGGGCCGGTGGTGCGCGGGACGCCGGACGGTGCCGCAGCGCATAACGTTCCGGTGCACAACTCCGGACGCGGTGCCGCGTTTTCCCGCTCGACCAGGCACCATGGACCGATGCGCGACGACGTCGCCGGTGCGACCGGCCAGGCGGACCCGGTGGAGGCCGAGCCCTCCGGTCCGGGCCACGGTCCGTCGTACGCCGAACCCGGCGGTTCCGCCGGGGCGGCCGGGCCGGGCCGCCGGCCGGTGCTCGGCACGGGCGGCTCGCCGCTGGTGGGCGAACTGGTCGCGGCCGCGGTGCGCGGCGAGGGCCCGGCGATCGACGCGCTGCTCGCCTACGTCCACCCGCTGGCGCTGCGGTACTGCCGCGCCAAGCTGGTCCGGCTGCCCGGTGGGGCCCGCCACCACGTGGACGACGTCGCGCAGGAGGTCTGCGTGGCGGTGCTCTGCGCGCTGCCCCGGTACAAGGACCAGGGGCGCCCGTTCGAGGCCTTCGTGTACGGGATCGCCGCGCACAAGATCGCCGATCTCCAGCGGGCCGCGATGCGCGGGCCCGGCTCGACCGTCGTGCCGCAGGACGACCTGCCGGAGGTGCCGGACGAGGCGCTCGGCCCGGAGGAGCAGGCGCTGCTGAGCAGCGACGCGGCCTGGGCGAAGGAGCTGCTCTCCAACCTGCCGGCCCGTCAGCGCGAGCTGGTGCTGCTGCGGGTGGCCGCCGGGCTGTCGGCGGAGGAGACCGGCGAGGTGCTCGGAATGTCACCGGGTGCCGTCCGGGTGGCCCAGCACCGGGCGCTCAGCCGGCTGCGGGCGCTCGCGGAGGAGTCCTCCTGACCACTCCTCCCGTTGCGTGCCGTTTCCGCCGGTTGCGGGCGGAATGATCCACGGGGCGGGGTTGTTGTCAAGGGCACACGAGGACACATTCGCGGTGCCAGTACCATGGGGTATCGGCGCCTGGGCGGGTTGCCAAAGTTTGACGGGTGCGCGCGGGGTCCCCTTGGAGGATCCTCCTATTCGTACCCGGCTTCGGCGGTCTGCGCGAGTGAGCGATGAATGCGCCCCCACCCTCAGGGCGTGAGCGGATTAGGCCGGCCACGGAAGGTACCCCCCAAATGTCTTACAACGCCGCAGGCGTACCCGAGAAGTTCGCCATGCTCGGGCTCACGTACGACGACGTCCTGCTGCTGCCCGGGGCCTCCGAGGTGCTGCCGAACCAGGTGGACACCTCCTCCCGGGTCTCCCGGAACGTGCGCGTCAACATCCCGCTGCTGTCCGCGGCGATGGACAAGGTCACCGAGTCGCGCATGGCCATCGCGATGGCCCGCCAGGGCGGCGTCGGCGTGCTGCACCGCAACCTCTCGGTCGAGGACCAGGCCAACCAGGTCGACCTGGTGAAGCGGTCCGAGTCCGGCATGGTCACCGACCCGATCACGGTCGGCCCGGAGACCACCCTGGCCGAGGCCGACGCGCTGTGCGCCAAGTTCCGCATCTCCGGCGTGCCGATCGCCGACGAGGCGGGCAAGCTGCTCGGCATCGTCACCAACCGCGACATGGCCTTCGAGTCGGACCGCACCCGCCAGGTCCGCGAGATCATGACCCCGATGCCGCTGATCACCGGCAAGGTCGGCATCTCCGGCGTGGACGCGATGGCCCTGCTGCGCCGCCACAAGATCGAGAAGCTGCCGCTGGTCGACGACGAGGGCCGGATCAAGGGCCTGATCACCGTCAAGGACTTCGTCAAGGCCGAGCAGTACCCGAACGCCGCCAAGGACGCCGAGGGCCGGCTGCTGGTCGGCGCCGCCGTCGGTGCCAGCGCCGAGGCGTTCGACCGGGCCCAGGCCCTGGTCGAGGCCGGCGCGGACTTCCTGGTGGTGGACACCTCGCACGGCCACAGCCACAACGCGCTGGCCTGGATCGCGAAGATCAAGTCGGCCGTCGGGATCGACGTGGTCGGCGGCAACGTGGCCACCCGGGACGGCGCCCAGGCGCTGATCGACGCCGGCGTGGACGGCGTCAAGGTCGGCGTCGGCCCCGGCTCCATCTGCACCACCCGCGTGGTCGCCGGCATCGGCGTCCCGCAGGTCACCGCCATCTACGAGGCCGCCCAGGCCTGCCTGGCGGCCGGCGTGCCGGTCATCGGCGACGGCGGCCTGCAGTACTCGGGCGACATCGGCAAGGCGCTGGCCGCCGGTGCCGACACCGTGATGCTCGGCTCGCTGCTGGCCGGCTGCGAGGAGTCCCCGGGCGAGCTGATGTTCATCAACGGCAAGCAGTTCAAGTCCTACCGCGGCATGGGCTCGCTGGGTGCCATGCAGTCCCGCGGCCAGGGCCGCTCGTACTCCAAGGACCGCTACTTCCAGGCCGAGGTGGCCTCGGACGACAAGCTCGTCCCCGAGGGCATCGAGGGCCAGGTGCCCTACCGCGGCCCGCTGTCGGCCGTGCTGCACCAGCTGGTCGGCGGTCTGCGCCAGACCATGGGCTACGTCGGCGCCGGCACCGTCGCCGAGATGGAGAGCAAGGGCCGCTTCGTCCGGATCACCTCGGCGGGCCTCAAGGAGAGCCACCCGCACGACATCCAGATGACCGTCGAGGCGCCGAACTACTCGGCCCGCTGAGCCACCGGCCACCGAGGGGCCCGCTGCCGCAC
>NZ_JBHVET010000593.1:0-5597 GCF_042802135.1 Kitasatospora sp. NPDC057512 | reverse complement strand
ACCGCGGTGGGTCCACCCCCGGGTGCGTGCCCCGGCCGCCCGCCGGGAGGACCGTGGAGGCACACCTCGGATCCGACCGCCGGGAGCCCCTCATGTCCCTGCCCGCCCTCCTCTCCCTCCTCGGCCTCCTCTGCTGGATCGCCTACGAGCTGCTGCTGCGCCGGCGCGAGGACGCCGCCGCCGGCAGCTGGCACTCCGACCGCCGCGACCGCGGGTCGACCCGGCTGCTGCTCGGGTGCTACGCCCTCTCCGTCCTGGCCGTGCTGCTGTTCGACCGCGCCGCGATCGGCGAACCGCCCACCTGGGCCCGCTGGTTCGGGGTGGCCGCGGTCGCCGCCGGGCTGGCGCTGCGGGCCTGGGGCATGCGCACCCTGGGCCGCTACTACACCCGCACCCTGCGCACCGTGGACACCCAACGCGTGGTCCGCAGCGGCCCGTACCGGCTGATCCGGCACCCCGGCTACGCCGGCAGCCTGCTGGTCTGGGTCGGCTACGCGGTCGGTACCGGCGGCTGGGCCGCCGCCCTGGTGGTCGCGGCGCTGCTGCTCGCCGCGTACGGCTGGCGGATCTCCGCCGAGGAGCGGCTGCTGCTGGACGCCTTCGGGAACGAGTACGCGGAGTACCGCCGGGTGTCGAGGCGTCTGGTGCCGTTCGTCTACTGATCGAATACCGATCGGACCGGCGCGGTCGACGGGTGTGAGCTTCGGCACCCGCATTCGGCCAGGTGGACGGCGCGGCGCTCGCGATCCGCTCGAACGGCACCTGGTTTTTGGCCAGCGTTTCCCAGCTGGTGTATCCGTTCTCCGTCAGGGCCAGGCATACTGGCCAACACGGGCGCTAGCGCCCGCCACGACTCTAGACAAGAAGGGACCGGTGGCCAGGGATGCTGCGGAACGGTCTTGAGCCCTGGCACATTCTCGTGGTGCTGGCGGTCGTCATCCTGCTGTTCGGATCGAAGAAGCTGCCCGAGATGGCCCGCGGTCTGGGCAAGTCCATGCGCATCCTGAAGGCCGAGACGAAGGCCATGCGCGAGGACGACACCCCGGCGGACGCCGCTGCCGCCGGTACCGCGCAGAGCACCGCCGCTCCCCAGCAGAGCGCCGACCGCCCGGCCGTCACGCCGACCAACGTGACCAAGGCCACCGAGACCAAGGCCACCGAGACCAAGCGGCCCGAGACGACCGCCTGATTCTCCCTTCTCCTCCGGAAAGCCCCTGGTGACCCCACCAGGGGCTTTCCGCTGTTCGCAGGGCCTTTCCCGGGCCGTGCGCAGGCCCGCTCAGGGGCCGGCCGCGGGGCCGTTCGCGCCACCGCGCCTCCCGACTGGCCGTCCGATCTGATCCGTTGTCTCCTGGATTGCACCCCCGGAGGAACGGAGTCCCGGCATGCCGACCGACCAGCCCGGCGACGAGCTGGCCGAGCTGCGGGCCCGACTGAGCGCCGTCGAGGCCCAGGAGGCACGGCTCGCCCGACAGTTGGCGACCGGCCCGGCGCGGCACCCGACGGACCGTCCGCCTCCCCGGCACCGGGTGCGCTCCTTCTTCGCCGCCCTGCTGATCGTGCTGGCCTGCGTGCTCACCCCGCTCAGCGCCCTCGCCTTCTGGGCGAGGTCCCAGATCAGCGACACCGACCGCTACCTCGCCACGATGGCCCCGCTGGCCAGGGACCCCCGGATCAAGGCGGCCGTCACCGACCGGGTGACCGCCGAGATCGTGAAGCAGCTCCCGCTCGACTCCCTGCTCGACGGCCTCGCCCCGGCCGACCGGCCCCAGCTCGGCGCCCTGCTGGGCGGCATCGGCCAGGCCCTGACCGACGGACTCAGCGGCCTCGTCCACACCCAGGTCGCCCGGCTCGTGGACAGCGACGCCTTCGTCACCCTCTGGACGGAGGTCAACCGGAACGCGCACGCCGCCCTGGAGAAGATGGTGACCGGACAGGGCGGCGGCGCCGTCGAGATCCGCAACGACACCGTGGTGCTGGACCTCGCCCCGGTGATCGCCCGGGTGAAGTCCACGCTGGTCGACCAGGGCGTCCCGCTGGCCTCCCGAATCCCGGAGATCCACACCTCCTACCCGCTGGTGCAGTCCGACGCCATCCCCAAGGTCCGCACCGCCCTGCGGGTCCTGGACCTGGCCGGCTTCTGGGTCCCGGTGCTGGCCGGCGCCTGCGCACTCGGCGGGGTGCTGCTCGCGACCCGGCGGCGCCAGGCGCTGGTGACGACGGCCCTCGGCATGGCGGGCGGTGCGCTGCTGCTGGGCATCGGGCTGAGCGTGTTCCGGGCCGTCTACCTGGACCGGCTCCCCGCCGACGTCGACCAGGCCGCCGCCCAGGCGGTGTACGACACCCTGGTGCGGTACCTGCGCTCGGCCGTCCGGGTGGTGGTCACCCTCGGCCTGCTGGTCGCGCTCGGCGCCTGGGTCATCGGCCCCGGCCGGTGGGCGCGCACCGTCCGGGGCGGCTGGCGCGCCGGACTGGGCGCCGTACGGCGGGTGGCCGGACGGGCCGGACTGCGGCTCGGGCCGGTCGGCCGGTTCGTCCACCGCTGGAAGGCCCCGCTGGGCTGGCTGGCGGTGGCGCTCGCGGCGCTGGCCTTCGTGCTCTGGAGCTACCCGACGGTGCTGGTGACGCTCTGTCTGGCGCTCGGGTTGGTCGCCGTCCTGGCGGCGCTGGAACTGCTGGACGAGCCGGGGCGGTCCGAGGAGGGAACCCGGGCCCCGGCCTGAGCGGGCCGGCCCGCTCAGGCACCGGGCTTGGGCTTGAGGCTTGGGCTCGGGCTTGGGGCTTGGGCTTGGGGCTTGGGGCTTGGGGCTTGGGCTTGGGCTTGGCCTGAGCGGAGCAATCCGACGGGCGCCGGAGGGTGCGGTGGCCGAGGCTGGGCGGGATGTCCGAGAACCCGCTGCCGCCGCCCGCCGACCTGCGGGCCTGGTCCTGGCTGCTGGGCGCGTCCACGCTGTTGATGCTCGGGTACTTCACGCTGCCGCTGCAGTGGCTGGGTGAGCGTCGGCCGCTGCTGAGCTGGCTGGTGTTCGTGGGAGCACTGGTCGGGCTGACCTGGCTGATGCTCGCCAAGATCGTCGGGGTGATGCGGGGGACGGCCAGGCAGCCGGTGGTCTGGCTGGCCTTCCTGATCTTCCTGGCGCTGACCATCTTCGCGGCCACGTACTACGTCCTGGGCGCCCACAAGACGGAGTTCGCCGGACTGGAGACCCGGCTGGACGCGCTCTACTTCACCGTCGTGACGATGGCGACGGTGGGGTACGGCGACATCACCCCGGCCGGGCAGACGGCCCGGCTCGTGGTGGTGCTCCAGATCGGGTACAACTTCGTCTTCCTGGCGGCGGCCGCCGGAACGGCCTCCCGGGCGATCCGCGGCAACGTCGAACGCAGGATCCGCGGGAGCTGAGCCGACCCGCCGTACGAACGGGTCGACGCACAGCGTTGTCCACAGCCTGTGGACAACTCTATGGGCTCAGGAGCGACCGGTGTCGATCACACAGAAGCGATTGCCCTCGGTGTCGGCCAGGACCACGAAGTCCGGGTCCTCGGGGTAGCGCTTCCAGTCGACGCGCTCGGCGCCGAGGGCGACGAGCCGCTCGACCTCGGCCGCCTGGTCGGCGGCGTCGCCGGCGTACAGGTCGAGGTGGACGCGCGGTTCCTCCTGGACGGGCGACTCGCTGCGGCCGAGGGCGAGGTGGGCGCCGGGGCCGCCGCCGGCGGGGACGAGAACCGTCCAGTCCTCCTCGACCAGGCCGTCGCGCGGGACGTAGTCGAGGGCGGCCGTCCAGAAGGCGACCGCGCGGGCGGTGTCGGAGACGCCGAGGACGAGGGTACCGATCGTCAGCATGCCGCCATTGTGGCGGCCCGTCAGTCGTCCTGGAAGTCGGCGGTGGTGTGGAGGGTGGCGTACAGGGCGGAGAGGCGGGCGTTCCAGTTGGCGTAGGTGGGGACGTCGACGGCGTGCTTCTTGCCCATGTCCCGGATCACCTTCTGGGCGTCCTTGAGCTCCTGCGCGGCGTCGTCCGGGTTGCCCTCGTTGAGGCGGGCGGCGGTGGTGTCGAGGATCTTGAGCAGCTCCGCCTGCTTGTCCCGCTCCTTGCCGACCTGGGCCTGGGCGACGGCCTGGCGGAAGGCCTGGATCTGCAGCGCGGCGGGCTGGTTGCGCGGGACGGCCTGGGTGGCGGCCGGGGGCGCGGACGGGGGCGCCGAGGGGGTGGTGGGGGCCGCCGAGGTCGCGGTCGGGGAGGCCTTCTGGGTGGGCGGCGCGGCCGAACTCGCGGGGGTGGTGGGGGCGGTGGCCGCGGCCGGTTTGGCGGCGGCCGCGTTGCCGGCCGGTTCGTCGAAGGCGGTCAGGGCCAGCGCCGTGACGCCGGCCAGGCCCGCCACGCCCAACGCCCCGAGCACCAGCGGCTTCCGGCGGCCGCGGGCGGGCCCGGGCCTGGCGGCGGGGGCGGGCACCGGGGCGCGCATCGGGGCGGGGACCGGGCCGGGGACGGGCGCCATCACCGAGGTGGCGGCCGGGGGTTGGGGCGGCAGCAGGGTGGTGTGCTGCTGGTCCGGCTGGTTCGGCGGCGGGGAGAAGGGCACGGGCGGCAGCAGCTGGGTGGCGGCCCCCGCGGTGTTCGCGAGCAGCTCCGCCGTCGGGTCACCGACCATCAGTCCCGGTACCGTGCCGAGGAGTTCGGCCCGGGCGGCGGCCGCGTCGGCGGGGCGGTCGGCCGGGTTCTTGGCCAGCAGCCGCAGCACCGCCGCGTCCAGGGCGGGCGGCAGGCCGGGGCGTCGGACGGATGGCGGCAGCGGCTGCTCGCTGACGTGCTTGAAGGCGATCGCCACCGGGGTCTCGGCGGTGAACGGGGTCGCGCCGGTGAGCATCTCGGTGAGCACGCAGCCGACCGCGTACAGGTCCGTCCGGCCGTCCAGCGCCGAGGCGGTGGCCTGCTCGGGCGAGAGGTAGGCGGCCGTACCGAGCACGCTCGCGGTCTGGGTCAGGTTGCTGGAGGAACCGGCCCGGGCGATGCCGAAGTCGACGACCTTCACCCCGCCGTCGTCGGTGATCATGATGTTCCCGGGCTTGATGTCCCGGTGCACCAGCCCGGCCGCGTGCGCGACCGACAGCGCCTCGCAGACCGCCGCCGCGATGCCCACCGCGCGCTCCACCGGCAGGACCTGCTGCTCCGCCAGCAGGGCGGCCAGCGAACGCCCGGTGACCAGCTCCATGACGATGAACGGGGTGCCCTGGTCCACGCCCGAGTCGAAGACCATGACGATCCTCGGGTGCACCAGCATGGCCGCGTGCTGGGCCTCGCGGCTGAAGCGCTCGGCGAAGCGGGGGTCGTCGGCGAGGCCGCCGTTGAGGACCTTGACGGCCACCTGACGGCCCAGCACCCGGTCCACCCCGCGCCAGACGGTCGCCATGCCGCCGACGCCGAGTATCCCGACGAGTTCGTAACGCCCGTTCAGCGCCCGTCCGATCACCTGGAGCTCCCCTCACGTGCCCTGCCCCGGGGTCCCGGGCCGCCTCGTGCACCCGTGCACGATAGCCGCACCGCCGAGCGGGTCCGCCGGGGGCGGAGGGTGGCGGTCGGGGGACCGGGCAGCGG
>NZ_JBHVET010000592.1:0-5602 GCF_042802135.1 Kitasatospora sp. NPDC057512 | reverse complement strand
CCGTACGCGGCCCGGCCCCTTCGCCGAAGATACGAGAGAGTTGGTCCCGTCGTGGTTCTCGGGTTCTCGATTGCCCTGATCATCTTCAGTCTGCTGATGATCCTTCTGGTGCTGCTGCACAAGGGGAAGGGCGGCGGCCTGTCCGACATGTTCGGCGGTGGCGCGATGTCCACCGGCGGTGGTTCGGCGGTGGCCGAGCGCAACCTGGACCGCATCACCATCGTGGTCGGCGTGGGCTGGTTCGCCTCCATCATCGTCCTCGGCCTGCTGATGAAGAGCTCGGTCTGACGTAACCCTGACGCCCCGTCGCCCGAGCGCCTATCCTGGGACGGTCGGGTGCGGAGGCGGTGGTGGCGGAGGCTTAACTCCTGCTTACACTAGGACGACTTTCGCCACCGACGCGCACCGCGGCGGGTCGGCGCACCAGTACGCAGGGAGTCAGACCGTGGCAAGTGGCAATGCCATCCGTGGCAGCAGGGTCGGGGCCGGCCCGATGGGCGAGGCGGAGCGCGGCGAGTCCGCCCCGCGCAACCGGATCTCCTTCTGGTGCGCGAACAAGCACGAGACCCGTCCCAGCTTCGCGGCCGAAGCGGCGATCCCGGACACCTGGGACTGCCCGCGCTGCGGATTCCCGGCCGGCCAGGACCAGCACAACCCGCCGGCGCCCTCGCGCAACGAGCCGTACAAGACCCACCTCGCCTACGTCCGCGAGCGGCGCACCGACGCCGACGGCGAGGCGATCCTGGCCGAGGCGCTGGCGAAGCTCCGCGGCGAGATCTGAGCAGAGCGCCGGAGCGGAACGCAACGGTCCGGGCAGAACAGCGCGAAGGGCGCCCCCGTCGGTGACGGTGGCGCCCTTCGGCGTTGCCGGAGCCGGTCAGGCCGAGGCCGGCGGGTAGAGCTGCGGCGGGATCCGCTCCGCGGCGGCCCGGTCCAGCAGCCACAGGGTGCGGCTGCGGCCGTACGCGCCGGAGGCGGGTGCCTGGAGCTCGCCGGGGCCGGACAGGGCCAGCGCGACCGCGCCCGCCTTGTCCTCGCCGGCGGCCAGCAGCCAGACCTCGCGGGCGGTGCGGATCGCCGGGAGGGTGAGCGAGACCCGGGTCGGCGGGGGCTTGGGGGCCCCGCGCACGCCGACCACGGTCAGCTCGGTCTCCCGGACGCCCGGGTGCTCGGGGAAGAGCGAGGCGACGTGGGTGTCCGGGCCGACGCCGAGCAGCAGCACGTCGAAGGCCGGGACGCCGAGCCGGTCGCCCGGCCCGGCCGCCTTCGCCAGCTCCTCGGCGTAGCGGGCGGCGGCGGCCTCCACGTCCGAGCCGTCCACCCCGTCCGAGGCGGGCATCTCGTGCACCCGCGCCGGGTCGAGCGGGACGGCGTCCAGCAGCTCGGCGCGGGCCTGGACGGCGTTGCGCTCCGGGTCGGCGGCGGGCAGGAACCGCTCGTCGCCCCACCAGAGGTCCAGCCGGCCCCAGTCGACCGCGTCGCGCGCCGGGGAGGCGGCGATCGCGGCCAGCAGGGCGTTGCCGTTGCGCCCGCCGGTGAGCACCACCGAGGCGCTGCCGCGGGCGGCCTGGGCGTCCACGATCCGGGTGATCAGCCGGGCCGCGGCCGCCTGGGCCATCAGCTCCTTGTCCCGGTGGACGACCAGCTGCGGGGTCGCGTTGGTCATGCGCCGTCCTTGCCGGTGCGCTTGCCGGCGGCCTTGCGGGCCGGCTTCTTCTCCGCCGCCCCGGCGGTCACCCGCTCCGGGTTGGCCACGGCCTGCTCCACGGCCGCCTCGGCGGCCTCCTCGACGGCCTCCTCCGCGACCTCGCGGGCGACCTGCTCGGCCGCCGCCGTCTCGGCGTTGGCCGGCTCGCGCAGCCGGTCGACGGGCGTGCGCACGGCCGTCGCGTAGATGTCGTCCGGGTCCAGGCGGCGCAGCTCCTCGGCGATCAGCTCCGAGGTCTCGCGCCGCTTGAGCGCCACCTGGCGGTCCGGCGAGCCGGGCATGGAGAGCGTGCCCAGCAGGCCGTCCGGGCGGTCCAGGGTGATGTCCCCGTCCTTGGTGCGCAGGTGCACCGCGGTGATGCCGGGGCCGTTGGTGACGACCCGCTCGACCGGCACCTGGAGCCGGTTGGTCAGCCAGAGGCCGAGCAGCTCGACGCTGGGGTTGTAGGACTCGCCCTCGACCACCGCGGAGACGATCGTGGACGGCCGCTGGTCCAGCGCGGCGGCCAGCATCGAGCGCCAGCCGGTGACGCGGGTCCAGGCCAGGTCGGTGTCGCCCGGGGTGTAGCTCTGCGCGCGCTGGGCGAGCTGGCCGACCGGGGACTCGGCGGTGACGGCGTCGGTGATCCGGCGCTGGGCGATCGAGCCCAGCGGGTCCTGCGCCGGGTGGTGCGGAGCGTTGTCCGGCCACCAGACGACGGTCGGGGCGTCCGGCAGCAGCAGCGGCAGGACCACCGACTGGGCGTGCGCGGCGAGTTCGCCGTGCATCCGCAGGACGACCGTCTCGCCGGAGCCGGCGTCCGAGCCGACCAGGATCTCGGCGTCCAGCCGGGTCTCGGCGCGGGCCCGGGGCGAGCGCCCGGCGCGCTTGATCACCGCGAGGGTGCGCATCGGGTGCTCGCGGGAGGCGTCGTTGGCGGCCTTGAGGGCGTCGTAGGCGCTGCCCTCGTCGGTCACGATCACCAGGGTGAGCACCATGCCGGCGGCGCCCGAGCCGCGGGCCCGGCGCGCCTCCATCAGCGCGGCGTTGATCTTGCTGGACGTCGTGTTGGTGAGGTCGATCTTCATGGCCGGCGCCAGCTCCTGCCGTCTCGTGCGAGCATCTCGTCCGCCTCGACGGGACCCCAGGTCCCCGCCGCGTACTGGGCGGGCTTGCCGTGGGTGTCCCAGTACTTCTCGATCGGGTCGAGGATCTGCCAGGAGAGCTCGACCTCCTGGTGGCGCGGGAACAGGTTGGCGTCGCCGAGCAGCACGTCGAGGATGAGCCGCTCGTACGCCTCCGGGCTGGACTCGGTGAAGGACTCGCCGTAGGCGAAGTCCATCGTGACGTCCCGCACCTCGAAGGAGGTGCCCGGCACCTTGGAGCCGAACCGCACCGTCACGCCCTCGTCCGGCTGGACCCGGATGACCAGGGCGTTCTGCCCCAGCTCCTCGGTCGCGTAGGAGTCGAAGGGCAGGTACGGGGCGCGCTGGAAGACGACCGCGATCTCGGTGACCCGGCGGCCCAGGCGCTTGCCGGTGCGCAGGTAGAACGGGACGCCCGCCCAGCGGCGGTTGTTGATCTCCAGCTTGATGGCCGCGTAGGTGTCGGTCTTGGAGTCGGGGTCGATCCCGTCCTCGTCCAGGTAGCCGACGACCTCCTCGCCGCCCTGCCAGCCGGACGCGTACTGGCCGCGCACGGTGTGCCGGCCGAGGTCGGCCGGGAGCTTGACGGCGCTGAGCACCTTGAGCTTCTCGGCCACCAGCGCCTTCGGGTGGAAGGAGGCGGGCTCCTCGATGGCGGTGAGCGCCATCAGCTGGAGCAGGTGGTTCTGGATCACGTCACGGGCGGAGCCGATGCCGTCGTAGTAGCCGGCCCGGCCGCCGATGCCGATGTCCTCGGCCATGGTGATCTGCACGTGGTCGACGTACGACCGGTTCCAGATCGGCTCGAACATCTGGTTGGCGAAGCGCAGCGCCAGGATGTTCTGGACCGTCTCCTTGCCCAGGTAGTGGTCGATCCGGAAGACCTCGTCCCGGGGGAAGACCTCGTGGACGACCTTGTTGAGCTCCTGCGCGCTCTCCAGGTCGTGGCCGAAGGGCTTCTCGATGACCGCGCGGCGCCAGGAGCCCTGCGGCGGGTCGGCCAGGCCGTGCTTCTTGAGCTGCTGGACGACGGTGGGGAAGAACTTCGGCGGGACGGACAGGTAGAAGGCGAAGTTGCCGCCGGTGCCCTGGGCCTTGTCCAGCTCCTCGATGGTCTCGCGCAGCTTGTCGAAGGCCTCGTCGTCGTCGAAGGTTCCGTGGACGAACCGCATGCCCTTGGCGAGCTGCTGCCAGACCTCCTCCCGGAACGGGGTGCGGGCGTGGTCCCGGACGGCGTCGTGGACCTCCTTGGCGAAGTCCTCGTCGTCCCACTCGCGGCGGGCGAAGCCGACGAGGGAGAAGCCCGGGGGAAGCAGACCGCGGTTGGCCAGGTCGTAGATGGCCGGCATCAGCTTCTTGCGGGACAGGTCGCCGGTGACCCCGAAGATGACCAGACCGGACGGCCCCGCGATGCGCGGGAGCCGTCGGTCGGAGGGGTCACGAAGCGGGTTGACGGGGGCGGGCGGGAGGTCTTCCGCGTCCGATTCCGGAGTCAACTCGGGGAAATCAGTGCTCACTTGATGGGCTCCGCTTTCGTGCGCTGGCTGTGAGCAGGGGTCACTTCTCGTCGGCGAAGGAGGCGAGCGAGGCGGTGACGGTGTCGAGCAGCTCGTTCCAGGACTGCTCGAACTTCTCGACGCCCTCGTCCTCCAGGAGCTGGACGACGTCGTCGTAGTCCACGCCGGCGGCGGCGATCGCGTCCAGCACGGCCTTGGCGTCGGCGTAGTTGGGGACGATGGTGTTGCCGGTGACCACGCCGTGGTCGCCGGTGGCCTCCAGGGTGGCCTCGGGCATCGTGTTCACGGTGCCGGGGGCGACCAGCTCGGTGACGTACAGGGTGTCCGGCAGGGCCGGGTCCTTGACGCCGGTGGAGGCCCACAGCGGGCGCTGCGGCTTGGCGCCGGCGGCCTCCAGGGCGGCCCAGCGGGCGCTGCCGGCGGTCTTGCCGTCGACGCTGCCGAAGACCTCCTCGTACGCCTGGTAGGCGAGGCGGGCGTTGGCCAGCGCGGCCTTGGAGCGCAGGTCCTTCGCCTCGCCGCCGATCTTGTCCAGGCGCTTGTCGATCTCGGTGTCCACGCGGGAGACGAAGAAGGAGGCGACCGACTCGATCTGGGAGAGGTCCAGGCCCTTGGCCTTGGCGGACTCCAGGCCGGTCAGGTAGGCGTCGATGACGGCCTTGTAGCGCTCCAGCGAGAAGATCAGCGTGACGTTGACGCTGATGCCCTTGCCGATGACCTCGGCGATCGCGGGCAGGCCGGCCTTGGTGGCGGGGATCTTGATGAAGACGTTCGGGCGGTCGACCAGCCACCACAGCTGCTTGGCCTCGGCCACGGTGGTCGCGGTCTCGTGCGCCAGGCGCGGGTCGACCTCGATGGAGACCCGCCCGTCGCGGCCGTTGGAGGCGTCGTAGACCGGGCGCAGCACGTCGGCCGCGTCGCGCACGTCCGAGGTGGTGATCATGCGGATCGCCTCGTCGGTGGTGACCTTGCGGACGGCGAGGTCGCGCAACTGGCCGTCGTAGGAGTCGTCGCCGGAGCCGGCGATGGCCTTCTGGAAGATGGTCGGGTTGGTGGTCACGCCCACCACGTGCTTGTTCTGCACCAGTTCGGCCAGGTTGCCGGAGTTCAGCCGCTTGCGGCTGAGGTCGTCCAGCCAGATCGCAACGCCTTCGTCGCTGAGGCGCTTCAGTGCGTCAGTCATGGTGCTTCAGTCCCTTGTTCTTCGTGCTTCGTGGGGTGGTCGGAGGGGGCCGCGTGCCCGCGTGCGGGCG
>NZ_JBHVET010000591.1:0-5622 GCF_042802135.1 Kitasatospora sp. NPDC057512 | reverse complement strand
GTGTTCCACCGAGCGGCGCAGCGCGCCGGCGAAGCCGCCGACCGCCTCCAGCCAGCCCGTTCCCGTCAGCCGTTCCCGGAGTGCCGAAACTCTCACCGCGTCCATGCGGGCCAGGATGTCCCGCCGGGCCGGGGATTTGGCAGGATCGGCCCATGACTTCCCTCGATTCAGCGACAAACCCGGCCCACGAGGTCCCGGACGTCTCCCAGCTGGTGGTCGGTGTCCTCGGCGGCACCGGCGACCAGGGGCGAGGACTCGCCCTGCGGCTGGCCAAGGCCGGCCAGCAGGTGATCATCGGCTCCCGCGACGCCGCCCGGGCCGAGGCCTCGGCGGCCGCGCTGGGCCTCGGCGTGCGCGGCGCCGACAACGCCACCGTCGCCCGGGAGAGCGACGTGGTGATCATCGCGGTCCCGTGGGACGGCCACGCCGCCACCCTGACCGCGCTGCGCGAGGAGCTCGCGGGCAAGATCGTCGTCGACTGCGTCAACCCGCTGGGCTTCGACAAGCAGGGTGCGTACGCGCTGAAGCCGGAGGAGGGCAGTGCCGCCGAGCAGGCCGCCGCGCTGCTGCCGGACTCCCGGGTCACCGCCGCGTTCCACCACCTCTCGGCGGTGCTGCTCCAGGACGAGTCGGTGGAGAGCATCGACACCGACGTCATGGTGCTCGGCGACGACCGGGAGGCCACCGACGTCGTCCGGGGCCTGGCCGCCCGCATCCCCGGGATGCGCGGCATCTTCGCGGGCCGGCTGCGCAACGCCCACCAGGTCGAGGCGCTGGTCGCCAACCTGATCTCGGTCAACCGCCGTTACAAGGCCCACGCGGGCCTGCGGATCACCGACGTCTGAGCGGATCCGGGCGGAGGCGTGTCGACCTCACCCCTGGACCCGGTCCGGAGGTGAGGTCGGCGACAATGGGTGGCGGCCGTGACCCGGCCGCCCGCACCCGTTCTAGGAGCCCTCCGCCATGCCTCGCACGTCCCGCTTCGCCCTGGCCGCCGTCGTCCTCGCGCTCGTGGCCCTGGTGGTCTCGCTGGTCCAGGGCTTCTGGCTGGGCCTGATCTGGCTGCCGCTGGCCGGCGTGGCCAGCAACGTGCTGTGGATGGACCGCCGCCGGGCCAGGATCGCCGCCGCGGCCGCGGCCGCCGCCGAGTAGGGCCGGTGCCGGGCCGTCCCTAGTTCTTCCAGAAGCTGAACAGGTACCGGCCGAGCGTCGCGTAGTCCTGGTCCACGCCGAACAGGTTCATCAGGCCGTGGACGATCCCGAAGAAGAACTGGTTCACCTGGGGCTGCCACAGCAGCGCGAACACCGCGAGCATCCCGTACGGCGCGAACGGTTCGATCGCGCGCCGGGTCTGGTACGAGAGCCAGGGCTCGACGATGCCGTAGCCGTCCAGCCCGGGCACCGGCAGCAGGTTCAGCACCGCCGCGCTCAGCTGGAGGAAGCCGAGGAAGCCCAGCGCGCCGGAGAACGGCGAGATGATCAGCTCGTGGCCCTCCCAGAACGCGTGCACGGTCGGGTCGTCCAGCCAGCCCGCGCCGATCGGGACCAGCAGCGCCGCCGCGATGAGCAGGTTGACCAGCGGGCCGGCCGCCGAGATCAGGCTGTGCTTGAGCCGGCCCTGGATGCGGTTCCGCTCGATCCAGACCGAGCCGCCGGGCAGGCCGATGCCGCCGAGGATCACGAAGACGATCGGCAGCACGAAGCTGAGCAGCACGTTGGCGTACTTCAGCGGGTTGAGCGTGAGGTAGCCCTTGGCGCCGACGGTGATGTCGCCGCCGTGCAGCGCGGTGCGCGCGTGGGCGTACTCGTGCAGGCAGAGCGAGACCATCCAGCCCGCGACCACGAACAGGAACACCCCGAACGAGGCGTTGCCGTAGCCCTGGTACACCGCCCAGCCGGAGGTGCCGAGGACGGCGAGGAGCACCCAGAACACCGGGCTGATCCGGCGGTCCTCGCTGCGGGAGCGCGGCGTGGCGGCGAAGGTCATGGTGTGGGTGCTCCGTGGGCAGAGGGAACGGGAAGGACCGGCAGGGACCGATCATGCCGGGCGGGCCGGTGGCCGGACAAGCCGCCTCCGGTGAACGTCCGAGGGGCCGGGGTCGGTTCCACCGGGACGTCGGGGCCCAGCACAATTGTGCGGCCCTTCCTCCGTCGATCGACCAGAATGGTCCGGTGCACTACGGCATCCTCGGGACCACGACGGCCCACCACGACGACGGCACCCCGGTACCGATCGGCGGCGCCCGGCTACGGGCCCTGCTCGCGGCGCTGGCCCTTCGGCAGGGCCGGCCGGTGCCGGCCGACCTGCTGGTGGACGAGGTGTGGGAGGCCGAGCCGCCGCAGGACTCCTCCGCCGCGCTCCAGACCCTGGTCGGCCGGCTGCGCCGCACCATCGGCCGGGACGAGGTCGGCTCCGGCCCGGCCGGGTACTGGCTGACCGGTCCGGCCACCGACCTCGCCGACTTCCAGCGGCTGACCGGCGAGGGCCGCCGCGCCCTGGACGCCGGGGACCACGCGCTCGCCGCCGAGCGGCTGGGCGCCGCCCTGGCGCTGTGGCGCGGCCCCGCGCTGGCCGACCTGCCGGACCGCACCGGACCGGCCGTCCGGCTGGAGGCCCAGCGCGAGGAGGCCCGCCGCCACCGGATCACCGCCGACCTCGGCCTCGGCCGCGCCGCCGACCTGGTCGCCGAGCTGGCCGAGTTGTGCGAACGGCAGCCGCTGGACGAGTCGTTGCAGCTGCTGATGATCCGGGCGCTGCACGAGAGCGGGCGGACGGCCGAGGCGCTGCGCCACTACGAGCGGACCAGGCGGGCCCTGGCCGAGGAGCTCGGCGCCGACCCGGGCCGCGGACTCCAGTCCCTGTACGCCGAGTTGCTCGCCCCGGAGGCGCCGGAGCCGGTCCACGCCGCGCCCGCACCCGCCGCCGCTGCCGCTGCCGCTGCCCCCCAACTCCCGCGCACCGTCGGCAACCTGCGCGGCCGGCTGACCAGCTTCGTCGGCCGCGAGGACGATCTCGCCGCGCTGCGCGGGATGCTGACGGACCGTCGGCTGGTGACGCTGACCGGCCCCGGCGGCTCCGGCAAGACCAGCCTCTCGACCGAGGCCGGGCGCGCCGAGCAGTCCGCCGGGGGTTGGCCGGACGGCGTCTGGGTGGCCGAACTCGCCCCGCTGGAGAGCCCGGACGCGGTGCCCGCCGCCGTGGTCTCGGCGCTCGGCCTGCGCGAGATCGTGCTGCACAGCACCAGCATGGTCGCCGAGGTGATCGAGAAGCGGGCCGAGGACCCGGTGCGCCGGCTGGTCGAGCACTGCCGCCACCGCCGGATGCTGCTCGTCCTGGACAACTGCGAGCACCTGATCCAGGCCGCCGCCGACCTCGCCGACGTCCTGCTCGCCGAGTGCCCCGGGCTGACGGTGCTCGCCACCAGCCGCGAGCCGCTGGGCGTGCCCGGGGAGACGGTGCTGCCGGTCGAGCCGCTGCCCGACCCGGTCGCGCTGCGGCTGTTCGTCGAGCGCGCCGCCGCCGCCCGTCCCGGCTTCGACCCGCACGGCGACCCGGAGGCCTGCGCCGAGATCTGCCGCCGGCTGGACGGGCTGCCGCTCGCCATCGAACTGGCCGCGGCCCGGCTGCGGGTGATGACGGCGCGCCAGATAGCCGACCGGCTGGACGGCCGGTTCACGCTGCTCACCGCGGGCAGCCGCACCCTGCTGCCGCGCCAGCAGACGCTGCGCGCGGTGGTCGACTGGAGCTGGGACCTGCTGGGCAAACGGGAGCGGGCGGTGCTGCGCCGGCTCTCGGTGTTCGCGGGCGGCTGGCAGCTGGAGGACGCCGAGGCGGTCTGCGCCGACGGCGTCGAGGTGGCCCCCGGCGAGGTCGCCGACCTGCTGCTGTCGCTGGTCGACAAGTCCCTGCTGGTGGCCGACCTGGACGGGGCCAGCCTGCCGCGCTACCGGATGCTGGAGACCATCCACGAGTACGCGACCGAACGCCTCGCCGGGTCCGCCGCCGAGCGGGCCACCACCGAGGCCCGCCACCTGGCGCACTTCCGCACCCTGCTCGCCGCCGCCGACGCGCAGATCCACGGCCCCCGGCAGCTGCACTGGCTGGCGGTGCTGGAACGCGAGCAGGACAACATCCGGACGGCGCTGCGCCGCGCGATCGACCTGCGGGACGAGGAGCAGGCGCTGCTCCTCGCCCTCGGCATGAGCTGGTACTGGTCGCTGCGCGGCTACAGCATGGAGGCGCGCACCTGGTACAACGCGGTCGCCGCGCTCGGCCCGGACCCGTTCGGCCCGGACGCCCCGCCGGCGGTGCCGCTGGAGCACGGCGTGCTGGCGTACGACCTGCCGCTGCCGACGGCGGTGGTCGAGGAGGCCCGCCGGCTGCTCGCGATGTTCCGGCTGATCGGGCTGTTCGAGGGCAACCTGGACGTCCTCGGGGACCCGGAGGCGATCGAGGTCGCCCAGCGGCTGATGGACGCCTACACCCCGGACCTGCCGCAGTCCTACCGCTTCCCGGCGCTGATGCGGGTGTTCGGCGCCTTCCTGGCCGGCCGCCTGGACATGATGAAGGACCTGCTGGACGACGCCGTCCGCGGCTGCGAGCAGTACGGCGGGCCGAGCGACCTGGCGTTCATCCTGCAGGTCCGGGCCAGGATGATGAACGACTGGCCGAGCGGCGCCGAGCAGAGCATCGAGGACGGCGCCCGCTCGCTGGAGCTGTACGAGCAGTCGGGCGACCTCTGGGGGATCTCCCAGGCGCTGTCCGCGCACGGCGAGTCGCTGGCCAACCGGGGCGAGTCCGCGGCCGCCGCCGAGGCGTACGCGCGGGCGATCGAGCTGATCGAGGAGCTGGGGGCGCCGCTGGAGGTGCCGATCCTGCGGGTGAACCTGGGCACCGCCCTGCTGGAGCAGGACATGGAGCGCGGCGAGCGGGTCGTCCGCGAGGCGCTGGCCTCCATCGACACCCCGGGCCTCAACCAGTCCACCACCGGCGCGCTGATGTTCGGCCACCTGACGCTCTGCGGCATCCACGCCCAGCGCGGCGAGTTCGCGCAGGCGCTGGCCGAGCTGGACGAGCTGGACACGGTCCGGGTCGGCGGCTTCGCGCCGAGCCTGGTGACCGGGATGCTGATGAGCGCCCGCGGCTGGATCACCGCCCGGGCCGGGGACCCGGAGGCGGGGCTCGACCTGCTGCACGCCGGCTGGCGGCAGCTGCGGGCGGTGACGGCCGCGAGCGGCTTCGCCGAGCACATGACGGTCATGGTGGTGCCCGCGGTGGCGGCGGTGCTGGGCAGCTTCGCCCAGCGCGACGGGGACCTGGGGCGGGCCCGGACGGCGGCCGTGCTGGCCGGCGCGCACGGCGGGCTGAACGGCCCGAAGGGCGGCTACCTGGACCGGGTCGAGCGGGCGCGCTCGGAGGGCGTGCTGCGGGAGGTGCTGGGGGACGCGGGGTACGAGGAGGCCCGGGCCGGCGGGGTCGGGATGACCCAGGAGCAGGTCTTCGAGCTGCTGGAGGGGCTGGTCGGCTAGCCGCGGCGCGGTCGGGCCCGTGCGGCCGGGCCCCGTACGGTCGGCGCTCGCACGACCGGGGCCCGTACGGCCGGTGCCCGTACGACCGGGGCC
>NZ_JBHVET010000590.1:0-5624 GCF_042802135.1 Kitasatospora sp. NPDC057512 | reverse complement strand
CAGGGGCCGGGCGCGCACAGCGCCCGGTGCGGGAGCTGGTGTTGGGCATAGTGTGCAACACCGCGCCCTGGACATATCTGGGCAACAAGCCGGGTCGTCCGGCGCACCCTCCGCCACCCACGCGGCGAACCGCCGCAGCACCCGCGACCGGTTCGGCGCCGTGAGCACGGAGGTGCTGATGGCGTGCTCCCAGGTCGTCCCGAAGCACAGCACACCACTGTCGAGCGCGAGCATGCGGAACTCGGGACGGCAGAAGGCACTGCCCAGCGGCCCGGCCGCGCCCCGGCCCATGACGTCCCAGTCGGCCCGCAACTCGACGCAGTGCCACCGCGCGGGGCCGGGGCCGTCCTCGGGCCCGAGCGGCAGCAGGAACCTGCGGTCCGTCGCGGAGAAGAGCCCTCCCTCGACCGACAGCCGGTACCAGTCGGCGTTCGCCTTCTCGTGCAGGAGCGGGTCGAGGACGTCCAGCACGGCGTCGACGCGCCCCTCCTCGGGCGGGCAGCCCGGCGCCTGACCGGTGAGGAACGGTGGGATGAGGCCCTCGGGTTCGGTCCATCCGGCCACGACGGCCAGGCCCGCCTCGGCGAGGGCGGTCCGGGGGGCTTCCGCCCACGGGGGCACCTGCCCCACGGCCTCAGGCTCCGAGCAGGCGCAGGGCCTGGCGCAGGTTGTGCTCGGCGATGGCGGCCATCGCCTCGCGGGCCGGGAAGGGTCCGTCGAGCAGGCGCAGCGGTCCCGCCGTCAGCGAGAGGCGCTGGGCCAGTGCGTAGAGGGCGAGCCGGTCCTCGTCCAGGCCGTCCGCTGCCAGCCGCCGGTAGTCGGCCCGGGGCAGACGGATCCGCAGGAAGACGTGCTCCCACTCGGCGTCGAAGTACATCGTGCCCTCGATGTCGATCAGCACCGGGCGGCCGACCGCGTCCACCAGCACGTGGTCGGGCCCGAGTTCGCCGTGCACCACCGGGTACTCGGCGCGCGGGCGCACCGCCGCCGCCAGGGCTCGCAGCCGGTCCGCGAACCGGTCGCGGGCCTCCGCGATCCGGGGGTCGCGCGCTGCCGCCTCCGCGAGGTCGCGCAGCGCGCGGTCCAGCACGACGCCCTCGCACGACGGCCCGTGCGACGCTCCTCCCCCGTCGACCACCGCCACCTTCCCGTAGCGGGGCGCCCGGTGGCCGCGCATGGCGCCCAGTGCCTCGCCGAGCCGGGCCAGGACCGGGGCGGCGGCGCGCGGGTCGCGGGCGAGCAGCTTCTCCAGGCTCTCGCCGGGGACGTCCTCGACGATCGCGAGGTCGGCCGTGCGGTCGGCCGTGCGGGAGGAGGCAGGATCGGCCGCACCCGGGGCACCCTCGCCGTCCCGGTGCGTGGCGCGCTCGACGAACCGGAGCGCCGGGACCCGGACACCGAGCGCGTCCAGCCGGGCGTGCGCGGCCGTGAACAGGTCGAGTCCGAGGCCGGGCGAGAACGGGTCGGCGAGGTCGTCGTCCCCCTCGGCCGCCGGCCAGTAGTTCTCGGTCCGGTCCCAGCGGTAGGCGATCGCCGTCGTCCCGTCGTCCATCCGCAGGCGGTAGACGCCCTTCTTGCTGCCGCCCGCCAGCCGCTCGGCCCCTTCCAGCCGCCGCCCGCCGCCCAGCGCGGCCCGCGCCGCACCCGCCAACCGCTCCCGCACCGCCGCCCCGCCCCTCCTCGTCCCGGTCGGCGGCACCCTACCGCCGCAGGTGGCGGCTCACGTCGCCGACCAGGGTGATCCGCACCCGCCGCTCGGTGAACCGCCACCGCCCGTCCTCCGCGCGCGCGAAGCGGTCGTGGTACCGGCCCGCGGCGATCGCCTGCAACGGAAGCCCGGGCAGCGCCTGCAGCACGGTGACGTAGGAGCGGGCGACCGCCGTCCCCGCCGGCTCGTCGACCTCGACGGCCACGTTGGTGGTGACGTGCTGGGTCCGCGGCGTCCCGTCGGCATGGATGATCAGCGTCTCCCGGAACATCGCCTCGATCGCCTCCCCGCCGCGCACCGGCTCGCCGCTGCCGACGAACACGGCGTCGGCGAGCAGGGCGCCGAGCCCCGCGAAGTCGCCGTCGTCCACGAGTTCGGCGTAGCGCGCGATCAGGTTCTCGATCGCCCGGTGGCTCGGCACCGGATCAGCGGGCGCGGACATGGTCTCCCCCAGGGCCGGACAGCGGTCATCTCCCCTGATGTTCCCACGCCTTGATCGGGCGTCGGGTCCTGACGGGGCACGGCGGCGACGACCCCGGGAAGCACCCGGCAACTCGCCGCGCCCGAGTGGCAGGCGGCGCCCGACGACTACCGGACGGGTGCCTCGGCCAGCCGGGAGATCTCGGCGGCGACGGCCTCCGGTTCGGCGGCGACGGTGACGCGGGCGACGCCGTCCAGGCCCGGGTGGCCGCCGACCCGGACGGAGTGCCGCGCGTTGCGCAGCAGGTCGAGGTCGTTGATGTCGTTGCCGAAGGCGTTGTACGCGTCGATCCCCAGGGAGGTCAGCGCCTCCCACTTGTTGGTGGTGCCCGGGGCGAAGTCGATGATCGCCTCGTCGAGGTGGTGGTTGACCGTCATCCCGAGCGCGCGGCCGGCCTCGGCGAGGGCCGCCAGGTCGGTCGCGTCGACGACCAGGAACTTGACGACGGCGGGGAGTTCGGCGAGCTCGACCCGACGGGCGAGGCCGCCCTGGTCGACCCGGCCGCGGATCGGGTGGTCGGCCGGTCCGGTGTAGGCGTAGTCCCACGGGCCGTCGGCGAGGTAGCCGGCCCGGAACCGCTCGACCTCGGTCAGCAGCCGGTCGAGTTCACCGACCTCGAACGCGGCCCGCGCCCGCACCTGGCCGTCGACGGAGACCAGGCTGCCATTCCCGCCGATCAACGTGGCGGTGGGGAAGGCCCCGTCGAGGACGGGCAGGAGGTCGCGGACCGGCCGGGCGGAGGCGAAGACCAGCTGGTGGCCCGCCCGCTCGCAGGCGTCGAGGGCGGCGAGGATCCGACTGTCGATCGTCCGCCCGTCGAAGCAGAGCGTGCCGTCGATGTCGAAGACCGTGGTGCGGGCGCTGGAGGAGATCATAAGACGATGCTATCCAGCCGGTGCCGTACACGATCCGCCACCGGTCTCCCCCAGCGGCGCCCCCACCAACCCGGGCCCTACTGGTAGTCGGCCATCAGCTCGCGGTCCACCGTCATGGCGGCCCGGTCCAGGGCCGGCAGGCCCAGGTGCTCGCAGATCAGCGCAGTGAGCCGCTGCTCGCGGTCCGGGCTCTCGGCGAACTCGCCCCCGATGCCCAGCCCGGCCGCCGTGACGAGGGGGGCCAGCTCGTTGGGCCAGTGCTCCCCGACGTGCTCGGCGCCCTCGTAGTCGACGCAGGAGGAGATCCGGCCGTCCCGGTAGTGGTACGCCTTGGGGCCGTGGGCCTTGACGATGCAGGGGTTGGGCACGAACACCACCAGTTCGGCGCCCTCGGGGCAGA
This sequence comes from Kitasatospora sp. NPDC057512, assembly GCF_042802135.1. Lineage (NCBI taxonomy): Bacteria > Bacillati > Actinomycetota > Actinomycetes > Kitasatosporales > Streptomycetaceae > Kitasatospora > Kitasatospora sp. NPDC057512. The sequence goes on along the minus strand of NZ_JBHVET010000590.1, from coordinate 2,160 downwards.
GCCCGCGGTAGTCGATGTCGTCGTAGTCGTCGCGGGACGGGTTGAGCATGGGGTGCACGATCACGCCCCACTCTCCGGGCGCCGGCTCCTCGCCCCGGGCGAAGGGCGGTCGGTGTCGCGCGGTCAGCCCGTCGGCCATGGCGGCCCGGATGGTTCCCCGGAAGTACACCAGGACGGTCTCGTCCTCTCCGTAGCCCTGTCCTTCCAGCCAGTCGATGGGGCCCCGGTGGATCCAGTCGTAGTCGGTCATGATCGGCACCGTAGCCCTCGGCACCGACACCGCCCCGGGACGAGCCCGGGACGGCCGGAGCGGGAAGGTCACGCGCGGGCCGGTCCGTTCGCCGGCCGCGCCGCGCGGCGGTGCCGCCGGACGGCGTCGCGGTTGGCGCAGCGCTGGGTGCAGTAGCGCTTGCGGCCGGTCCGGGTGGTGTCGGCGAAGACGGTGGCGCACTCGGCGACGGCGCACCGGCCGAGCCGGTGCATGCCGCGGCCCACCAGGTGGAAGGCGGTGCCGACGGCGATCAGCGTCGACAGCACGGCGCCGAACGACTGGTGGTCGTCGCGGTAGTGGAGGTGCCAGCCGCCCGTGTGGTCGGTCAGCCGGGGGTGGGCGGCGTCGGCGGCGAGCATCCGGTTGAGCCGCGCGGCCCGTTCGCGTTCGTCGGCCGCGTCGACCACCGACTCCCAGGTGTCCAGCAGGGCCAGGATGCGCGCCAGGTCCGCCGGCAGGACCGGTCCGTCGACCACCAGCCCCGCCGCGCGGCAGCGGTCCGCCAGTTCCCCGGCCGTCCCGGGGCGCCGGTTGACCAGGGCCGCGGCCAGGTGCACGGCGCTCTCGCCGTAAGGGTTGAGGTGCATAAGACCATGACAGCAGGCTGCTGGGCATGCGTCAGCACACCGACACCGGAAAGCCTTCCGCACCACCGACCTCCGCACCACCGACTTCCACACCAACGACTTCCGCACCGCCGACCTCCGCGCCGGCGGCTCCCGGGGACACCGCCGGCCCGCTCCGGTACCGCTGGGTGGTCCTGGCCGTCGCCACCGTCACCCAGGCCGCCTCCGGCTTCTTCGTACAGGGCATCGGAGCGATGGCCGTCCCCCTGCAACAGGCACTGGACCTCAGCACCAGTCGGCTCGGCCTGCTCCTGTCGGCCTCCCAACTGGTGCCGCTGGTCGGCCTGTTGGTGGCCGGCGAGCTGCTGGACCGGTACAACGAGCGCTGGGTCGTCGGCCTCGGCGCCGCCGTGGTCGCCGCGGCCCTGCTCCTCGGCGGCCTGGCGCAGGGGTACGCCTCCCTGCTGGCCGTCCTGCTGGTCGTCGGCGCCGGGTACAGCACCGTGCAGCCCGGCGGCAGCAAGTCGGTGGCCTCCTGGTTCGATCCGGCCCAGCGGGGGCTGGCCATGGGCGTCCGCCAGGCCGGACTGCCGCTGGGCGGGGCGCTCGCCGCCGCCGTACTGCCGCTGGTGGCCGTGGCGTACGGGTGGCGGGCGGCGCTGGTGGTCGGCGGGCTGGTCGCGCTCCTGGGCGCCGGGCTCTTCACGACCCTCTACCGACGCCCGCCGACCGCCCCGCCCGTACGCCCCGCTCCCGGCCCGGCTACCGCTCCCGACCCGGCTGCCGATCCCGGCCCCGGCCCGGGCCCCGCCCCGGGCCCCGTGGCACCGACGGCCTCCGTCCGCTCCCGGCTGCGGATCCTCCGCGAACCGGCCATGGCCAGGATCCTGTTCTCCGGCCTGGCCCTGGTCTCGGTGCACAGCGGCATCGGCGTGCTCGGCGCCCTGTACCTCCACGACGTGACGGCCCTCGGCCCCGGCCCCGGCGCCGCCGTCCTGGTGGCGGTCCAGGTCGCGGGGGCGGTCGGCCGGATCGCGCTGGCGGCCTGGAGCGACCGGAGCCGCGCCGGTCGGTACCGGCCCGTCCTGGTCTGCCTGGCCGCGGTGGTGGGCGGGCTGGTGGTCCTGGCGACGCCGGCGGGCCGGTCCCCCGCCGCGGCCGCCGTCCTGTTCACCTGGCTCGGCTTCTTCGGGATCGGCTGGTACGGCCCCTGGGTGGCCCACCTGGCGGAGTCGGCCCCGCCAGGACGGACCGGTTTCGCCCTCGGCCTGGTCATGGCGGTCAACCAGGTGGCCGTCGTCGTGGTCCCGCCCGCCCTCGGGC
>NZ_JBHVET010000589.1:0-5625 GCF_042802135.1 Kitasatospora sp. NPDC057512 | reverse complement strand
GTCATCCTCACGGGTGGCCGGCCTCGGTGCCGGGCGCCGACGTGTTCCGGCGGGCCCTACGAACGGGCGGCCTCGGGGGCCGTCCGGCCCGGGCGGTGTCCGGTTTCGGACACCTTGCCGGACTGCGCACACATCTTCGAAAGAAGGCACCGCCCTACCGGTACGAGGCCCGGTATGGTCTGGGGTAACCGCGGACGCGGGGTATCGGAGTCCCCCTGCGCGAGGAGCCCCCAACGTGCTGATCACCCATGACACCGAGTGCGCGCTGAGCCTCCTCGTGGAGCTGCTCAACACCGCGCCCGAGGTGTGCGGCGCCGAGCGGCTGCCGGACGTCGCCGCACTGGACGCCTTCGTGGTCCGCCAGGAGATCAGCGAGATCGACTCGCTGACCGAGGACGACCTGCGGCGGGTGCACGAGCTGCGCACCCGGCTGCGCGAGGTGTTCGCGACGGAGTCCACCGCGGAGGCCGCCGAGCTGGTCAACTCGATGGTCGCGGCCGCCGGGACGACGCCCCGGCTGACCAACCACGACGGCCACGACTGGCACATCCACTACTTCGCGCCGCACGCCGCGCTCGGCGACCACCTGGCGGCCGAGCTGGGCATGGCGCTGGCCTTCATCCTCATGGCGGGCGAGCGGGAGCGGCTGCGCCGCTGCGAGGCGCCGGACTGCGCGCGGGTCTTCGTGGACCTCTCCCGCAACCGCTCGCGGCGCTACTGCGACAGCCGTACCTGCGGCAACCGGCTGCACGTCGCCGCCTACCGGGCGCGGCAGCGGTCGGCGGAAGCCGTTCCCTCCGCCTGACCGCCCGGGTCCGCCCGGTTCGCTCGAGCCACCCGTCCCGCTCAGATCCCGCGCTTGCGGAGGATCTCCTCGATGTCGGCGAAGTCGCCGAGACCGTCCTCCCGCTTGCCCGCGGCCGGCTTCTTCGCGGCCTTGGGTGCCGGCGCCGCCACCGCGGGGCGCTCGGGCGCCGGGCCGGCCGCGGCCGGGCGCTCCGGGGTGCTCTCCACCGCCGTACCGCCCCGGCGGCCCACCCAGCGGGTGGTGACCAGCAGGACCGCGGAGACCCCGAGCAGGGCGATGCCGGTCCAGACCCGTGGGTCGAGGACCAGCTTGGTCGCCCAGTCGGCGAACTCCCGGCCGATCGTGCTCGCCAACGGGAACAGGCCGGTGAGGTAGAGCCCGGCGGGCAGCAGGGCCACCGCGAACCAGCGGGTCGCCGACAGGAAGCGCCGCCGGTAGGCCCGCAGCCCCGCGAAGGCCACTCCGCCCGCCGTGAGGATGAAGCTGATCGCCGCGCTCAGCACGGGGCCACCCCTTCGTGTCCGGTCGTCCTGGTCATCGGTGCCTTCCTCTCGGTCCGCCCTCGGGCGCACCTCCGGCCGGAGCGGGCGCCCACTAGTGGAACACTGAGGGAATGATCGATGGTTCCCTCCCCCGCCTCGAGTTCTGGTGCGACCTCCAGTGCCCGGACTGCCACACCGCGCTGGACGACGTACGGGCGCTGCGCGCGCAGTACGGCGACGCGCTGCCGCTGGAGGTGCGGCACTTCCCGCTGGAGAAGCACAAGCACGCCTACGCCGCCGCGGAGGCGGCCGAGGAGGCGTTCGCGCAGGGGCTGGGCTGGCCCTTCGTGGAGGCCCTGCTGGCCCGCACCGCGGAGCTGGACGCGCGCGGGCAGCAGGTGCTCCTGGAGGTGGCCCGGGAGGTCGGGGCCGACGTCGAGGAGGTCGACACCGCGCTGGTCGACGGCCGGCACATGCTGACCGTCGACGCCGACCAGGCCGAGGGCAAGGCGATCGGGGTCACGGGCACGCCGACGTACGTGATCGGCGGGCAGCGCCTCGACGGCGGGCAGAGCCAGGACGGGCTGCGCGAGCGGATCGTGGCCGTCCTCGAGGCGGCGAAGTCCTCCTGACCGCACGCCCGGTCACAGCTGCTTGCCGTAGACGCGCTCGGTGACCCGGTAGCCGAGCGAGGTGTAGAGCCGGATGGCCACCTCGTTGCCGGCGAAGACGTTGAGGCCGAGGTTCCGCACCCCGGCGGCCAGGCACTCGCGTTCGGCGAGCAGCATCAGCGTGCGTCCGTGTCCCCGGCCCTGATGGGCCGGGGACACCTCGACCTTCATCACCCAGGCGAGCGGCTCGCCGTCCGGCAGGTCGCACAGGCGCGGCTGCAGCCAGAGCAGGCCGTACGGGCCCTCCCCGCCGTCGGCGCCGTACAGGCGGCACACGACCATGCCGGGGGCCTCCGGATCCGGCGGGGGCGGGCTCTGCGACCCGGCGGCCATGCGGGCGCGGGCCTGTTCCTCGGTGAGGCCGGAACCGACCTTCATGCGGACGTAGTCCTCCGCCGACCGCTCGTACCAGGCCCGGAGTTCGGCCGGGTCGTCGAAGGGTCGCACGCTCAGCCCGGCGGGCAGCCCGGGGGCGTCGGCCAGCGGCTTGGACATGGCCAGGGCCCGCTCGGTGTAGCCGAGGGTCGTGGCGAGCCCCCGGGCCGCCGCGGCCGACTCCGGGACGGCGACGTCGACCCGGGTGCAGCCCCAGGTGCGCAGCACCTCCTCGGCGGCCAGCCCGCCGAACGTGCCGCGGCCCCTGCCGCGACCCTCGGTGACTTCCAACTCGGATATTCTCCCGAAGAGTTGACCGCCCTGCGGGTCGGCGGTGGTGCGCACCGCGCCGACCGGGCGGCCGTTCGAGAGGATCAGCCAGCGTCTGGTGCGGCCGCCGGCCGCGGTGGGTGTCTCCGGGCCCTCGGGGCGCAGCGTGGTGGTCATGTGGTGGTCCCTTCCCGTTGCTCGGGAGGTTATCCACGCGGTCGGCCTGCTCCCCCGGCCGGGGATCACGGGTCGAGGTCGTCGCCGCTGCGCTCGGCGAAGACGGCCATGGCCTTGGCGGTGACGGGGCCGATGCCGGGCAGCTCGCGGTCGTCGACGCGGGTGACGGCCTGGACGTCGCGGGTGGTGGAGGTCAGGAAGACCTCCTCGGCGTCCTGGAGGGCGGTGAGCGGGAGGTCGGCCTCCTCGGCGCCGCACCAGTCGATGACGAGCCGCCGGGTGACGCCGGCCAGGCAGCCGGAGGCGAGGGTGGGGGTGAGCAGGCGGCCGCCGAGGACCACGAAGACGTTGGAGCCGGTGCCCTCGCAGAGCAGGCCGGCGGTGTTGGCGAACAGGGCCTCGGAGGCGCCGGCGCGGTGGGCGGCGGCCAGGGCGACGACGTTCTCGGCGTACGAGGTGGTCTTGAGGCCGGCGACGGCGCTGTGCTCGTTGCGGCGCCAGGGGACGACGGCGGCGGCGGTCTCGTCGGGGCGGCGGCCGATCGTGTTGAGGGCGACGACCAGGGTGGGGCCGGTGGTGCCGCGCTCGGAGCTGAGCGGGCCGTTGCCGCCGGTGTAGGTGACGCGCAGCCGGCCGAGCGGTGCGGGGTTGGCGGCGAGGACCCGGGCGCAGGCCTCGCGGACCAGGTCGTGGTCGGGGTCGGCCAGGCCGAGGCCGCGGGCGGAGCGGGTGAGCCGGTCGAGGTGGCGGGTGACCGCGAAGGCCCGGCCGTCGACCGTCTTCAGGGTCTCGAAGACGCCGTCGCCGGTGGTGAGGCCGTGGTCGAGGACCGAGACGGCCGCGTCGGCGGAGTCGACGAGGGCCCCGTTGACCCAGCTCGTGGTGCGGTTGTGCATCGGGTGCTGCTCCTAGGCGGTGGGGGCTCAGGCCCCGGTCGGGTCGGATCCGCTGCCGGATTCGCCACCGGGTTCGCCGCCCGACGCTATCGCGACCAGGCGGGCGGCCTTCAGTTCGGTTTCGGCCCATTCGCGCTCGGGGTCGGAGCCCCAGGTGATGCCGGCGCCGGTGCCGAAGCGCAGGACGGGTGCGGCGGGGTCCGTCCGGTCGATCCAGAAGGTGCGGATGCCGACGGCGAGTTCGGCCTCGCCGCGGTCGGCGTCGACCCAGCCGACGGCGCCGCAGTACGGGCCGCGCGGGGCGGTCTCCAGGGCGTCGATGATCCGCAGGGCGCTGGACTTGGGGGCGCCGGTGACAGAGCCGGGCGGGAACGTGGCGGCGAGGAGTTCGGGCCAGCCGGCGCCCTCGCGCAGGGTGCCCTCGACGGTGGAGACGAGGTGGACCAGGCCGGGGTGCTTCTCGACGGCGCAGAGGTCGGGGACGGTGACGGTGCCGGTCTCGCAGACCCGGCCGAGGTCGTTGCGGACCAGGTCGACGATCATCACGTTCTCGGCGTGGTCCTTGTCGAGGAGGTCGTCCTCGGTGCGGCCGGTGCCCTTGATCGGGCCGGAGGAGACGGTGCGGCCGGTGCGGCGCAGGTAGAGCTCGGGCGAGGCGGTGGCGATCTCGACGCCGTGGTCGGGCAGGCGGACGGTGCCGGCGTAGGGGGCGGGGTTGCCGTGGGCGAGGAGGCCGGTGAGGGCGTCGACGTCGCTGCGGTCCGGGTCGGGCAGCGGTGCGGAGAGCACCCGGCAGAGGTTGGCCTGGTAGACCTCGCCGGCGGCTATGTGCTCGCGGATGCGGCGCACGCCCGCGATGTAGGCGGCGCGGTCGAGGGAGCTGTGCCAGCCGCCGGCCTCCGGTCCGCGCCAGCCGGCGCCGGAGGGCGGGGCGGGGGCGGGGCGGACCTCGTCGAAGCGGGCGCAGGTGAGGCGGCCCTCGAAGTCGTAGGCGACGGCCCAGTAGCCGGCGGAGTCCAGGGCGGCCGGGTCCGAGGTGACGTCGCGCAGTCCGGTGGCCAGGCGGCCGCCGAAGCGGGCGAGCGGGGTGCGGGGGGCGGGGTGGCCGGACACGGTTCTCCTGCGCGGTGGTGCTGGGGGGCGGTGCCTGAAGTGTAGGTCGGGGGGCGTGGGACCGGCCCGGCTCGCGCCCCCGCGCACGAGCAGCCGCGTGCGTCGTACGGGTGTGCGCCGGGTGGCCTGCGGATGATCGTCCGGGAGCGGCGCAGGTGGCGGCCGATGACCGGCCGGGAGGGCTGACGGGACGGCACTCGCCGGCCATCCCCTCGGCATGCTGCGGGAACGGATTTTTAGCTGGCCCGGGAATCCGCTAGAGTTCAACACGTCGCCAGGGAGCGCAGCCGAAGAAAAGCGGTGAAGCCCCCCGGGAGACAGGCGGACGTGGCTCAGTTGGTAGAGCATCACCTTGCCAAGGTGAGGGTCGCGAGTTCGAATCTCGTCGTCCGCTCGATGGAGAACAGTGTAAGATCGTTCTTCATGTGTTGCCTGGTGGAGTGGCCGAGAGGCGAGGCAACGGCCTGCAAAGCCGTGTACACGGGTTCAAATCCCGTCTCCACCTCCAAGAGGTCCTCCCGGTTCTTCCGGGAGGCCTCCCCGCGCGATTAGCTCAGCGGGAGAGCACTACCTTGACACGGTAGGGGTCACTGGTTCAATCCCAGTATCGCGCACGTCAGGCCCTTCGGGGCTTGCTGCAACACCGCCGCACCAGGCGCGATTAGCTCAGCGGGAGAGCACTACCTTGACACGGTAGGGGTCACTGGTTCAATCCCAGTATCGCGCACGTCAGGCCCCTCGGGGCTTGCTGCAGGACCGCCACATCAGGCGCGATTAGCTCAGCGGGAGAGCACTACCTTGACACGGTAGGGGTCACTGGTTCAATCCCAGTA
>NZ_JBHVET010000588.1:0-5626 GCF_042802135.1 Kitasatospora sp. NPDC057512 | reverse complement strand
ACCGAGGGCGCGCCGGAAACGGCGAGCGCCCCCGCCCGGGGAGGGCGGGGGCGCTCGTCACGCGCGGGGCGGGATCAGCCCTGGGCGGCGATGATCTCGCGGGCCAGGCGGGCGGTCTCGGACGGCGTCTTGCCGACCTTGACACCGGCGGCCTCGAGGGCCTCCTTCTTCGCCTGGGCGGTGCCCGAGGAGCCGGAGACGATGGCGCCGGCGTGGCCCATGGTCTTGCCCTCGGGGGCGGTGAAGCCCGCGACGTAGCCGACGACCGGCTTGGTGACGTGCTCGGCGATGAAGGCCGCGGCACGCTCCTCGGCGTCGCCACCGATCTCACCGATCATGACGATGAGCTCGGTCTCCGGGTCCTCCTGGAAGGCCTTGAGCGCGTCGATGTGGGTGGTGCCGATGACCGGGTCGCCACCGATGCCCACGGCCGAGGTGAAGCCGATGTCCCGCAGCTCGTACATGAGCTGGTAGGTCAGGGTGCCGGACTTCGAGACCAGACCGATCTTGCCGGAGCTGGTGATGTCGGCCGGGATGATGCCGGCGTTCGACTGTCCGGGGCTGATCAGACCCGGGCAGTTCGGGCCGATGATGCGGGTCTTGTTGCCCTTGGCACCGGCGTGCGCCCAGAAGGCGGCGGTGTCGTGCACCGGGACGCCCTCGGTGATGACGATGGCCAGGCCGATCTCGGCGTCGATGGCCTCGATCGCGGCGGCCTTGGTGAAGGCCGGCGGCACGAAGAGGACGGTGACGTCGGCGCCGGTCTTCTCCATGGCCTCGGCGACGGTGCCGAAGACCGGGATCTCGGTGCCGTCGACGTCGACCGTGGTACCGGCCTTGCGCGGGTTGACACCGCCGACGATCTGGGTGCCGGAGGCGAGCATGCGGCGGGTGTGCTTCATGCCCTCGGCGCCGGTCATGCCCTGGACGATGACCTTGCTGTCCTTGGTAAGGAAGATAGCCATGGTGTTAAGTCCCCTTCCTTACTTGTTGGCCAGCTCGGCGGCGCGGTCAGCGGCGCCGTCCATGGTGTCCACGCGCTGCACCAGCGGGTGGTTGGCGTCGTCGAGGATCTTGCGACCCAGCTCCGCGTTGTTGCCGTCCAGGCGGACGACCAGCGGCTTGGTGACGTTCTCGCCCTTGCTCTCCAGGAGCGCCAGGGCCTGCACGATGCCGTTGGCGACCGCGTCGCACGCGGTGATGCCGCCGAAGACGTTGACGAAGACCGACTTGACGTCGGGGTCGCCCAGGATGATCTCCAGGCCGTTCGCCATCACCTCGGCGGAGGCGCCGCCACCGATGTCGAGGAAGTTGGCGGGCTTGACGCCGCCGTGGTTCTCACCGGCGTAGGCGACCACGTCGAGGGTGCTCATGACGAGGCCCGCGCCGTTGCCGATGATGCCGACCTGGCCGTCGAGCTTGACGTAGTTCAGGCCCTTGGCCTTGGCGGCGGCCTCCAGCGGGTTGGCCGCGGCCTTGTCCTCCAGGGCCTCGTGCTCGGGCTGGCGGAACTCGGCGTTCTCGTCCAGGGAGACCTTGCCGTCGAGCGCGATGATCTTGCCGTCACCGGACTTGATCAGCGGGTTGACCTCGACGAGGAGGGCGTCCTCCTTGATGAAGACGGTCCACAGCTTCTGCAGGACCTCGGCGACCTGGTCGGCGACCTCGGCCGGGAACTTCGCCGCGGCGACGATCTCGGCGGCCTTCTCCGGGGTGCAGCCCTCGTTGGCGTCGACCGGGATCTTGGCGAGCGCCTCGGGGTTCTGCTCGGCGACGACCTCGATCTCCACGCCGCCCTCGACGCTGGCCATGGCCAGGAAGGTGCGGTTGGTGCGGTCCAGCAGGAACGAGACGTAGTACTCGTCCTTGATGTCCGCGGTCTGGGCCAGCATCACCTTGTGAACGGTGTGGCCCTTGATGTCCATGCCGAGGATCTGCTCGGCCTTGGCGACGGCGTCCGCCGGGTCGGCGGCGAGCTTGACGCCGCCGGCCTTGCCTCGGCCGCCCACCTTCACCTGAGCCTTGACGACGGCGCGGCCGCCGAAGCGCTCCGCGATGGCGGCAGCGTCTGCGGCGGTCTCGATGACATCGCCGTCAAGCACGGGCACGCCGTGCTTGGCGAAGAGGTCCCTCGCCTGGTACTCGAACAGGTCCACGTGTTTGTCCTTGTTCGTGGTCGCGGATTGTGTCTCTACGAGCGTGCCACGGCAGGATCTTCGCTGCGGGTCGTCGGGGCGGTGCGGGTACGCAGAGGTACGGCCTTGCGGCCCACACAGCCACGGGCGCTCACGTCAATCAACACGCGCGTCACGTCCGTCTGGCAGGTTATCCCCGCAGGGCCGGGCTGTTCCGCCCGGGGCCTGTCCACCCCGGGTGAGAACCGTCACAAATAGCCCGGCGGGACAGGGCGGGCGGCCGGTCCGCCGACCGCGCGGATTAGCGCGTCCGGGTGAATTCCTCACGCCCCCTGGTCGGCCCCCCTGATCAGGCCCCGCGGGATCGGGCGCTTCTCGATGGCCGCCGCCATGATCTCCGGGAACGCGTCCGGGGTGCAGGCGAAGGCCGGCGCGCCGAGCGAGGCCAGGGCGGCGGCGTGCGCGTGGTCGTACGCCGGGGCCCCCTCGTCGGAGAGCGCGAGCAGGGCGATGAACTGGACGCCGGCCGCCTTCATCGCGGCGACCCGCTTGAGCATGCCGTCCCGGATGCCGCCCTCGTACAGGTCGCTGATCAGCACCACGACGGTCTCGGAGGGCCGGGTGATCTTCGACTGGCAGTAGGCGAGCGCGCGGTTGATGTCGGTGCCGCCGCCGAGCTGGGTGGCGAACAGGACGTCGACCGGGTCGGTGAGCTGCTCGGTGAGGTCGACCACCGAGGTGTCGAAGACGACCAGGCGGGTGTCCAGGGTGCGCATCGAGGAGAGCACCGCGCCGAAGACCGCCGAGTGGACGACCGAGGGCGCCATCGAGCCGGACTGGTCGACGCAGAGGATGACGTCCTTCTTCACGGCGCGCTGGGCGCGGGCGTAGCCGACCAGCCGCTCGGGGACGACGGTGCCGTGCTCGGGCAGGTAGTTCTTCAGGTTGGCCCGGATGGTGCGGTCCCAGTCGATGTCGCGGTGGCGGGGGCGGTTGACCCTGGCGCTGCGGTCGAGGGCGCCGCCGAGGGTGGCCCGGGTGCGGTCGGCGAGTCGGCGCTCCAGGTCGGCGACCACCTTGCCGACCACCGCCCGGGCGGTCTCCCGGGTGGTCTCGGGCAGCGCGTGCTTGAGCGACAGCAGGGTGCCGACCAGGTGCACGTCCGGCTCGACGGCCTCCAGCATCTCCGGTTCCAGGAGCAGCCGGTCCAGGCCGAGCCGGGTGATCGCGTCCTGCTGCATCAGCTGCACGACGGTGGACGGGAAGTACGTGCGGATGTCGCCCAGCCAGCGGGCCACCTGCGGGGCCGAGCCGCCCAGCCCGGCGGCGCGGCGGCCGCCGCGGGCGGCCCGGGCGCCCTCCTCGGGGGCGCCGCGGTAGAGCGCGGTGAGGGCGCCGTCCATCGCGGCGTCGCGGCCGCGCAGGGTGCAGCCGGTGCCGTCGGCCTCGCCGCCGAGCACCAGCCGCCAGCGGCGCAGCCGTTCGTCGGTCGTGGGCGCTGCCATCTCGTCCTCCTTCGCCGGGTCGGGCGTCATGGGTCGGGTGTCATGGGTGTCGGGTGTCACGGGTGGGGTGCGCGGGGGTGCACGGGCCGGGGGTCAGGTGTCCCGGCCCGCGGCCTGCCGGGGGATCGTCGGACGGATCCCGAGCAGCAGGGCCACCACGGGGACGGCGGCGTCGGCACGGGCCCGGTCCAGCTCGCCGGCCGCGGCCCGGACGGCCGGGAGCTCGTCGAGCGGGCCGGCCGCGACCCGGCCGCCGATGGTGGTGCGCACGCCCGCCTCCAGTGCGGCGAAGGTGCGGCGCAGCAGCGGCAGGACGTCGGTGAAGACCTCGTCGCTCACCCCGGTCAGCCACTCGTCCAGCAGGGCGAGCAACCGCGGGTCGTGCAGCAGCAGGGCGCCGCCGCCGGTCAGGAAGCCCTCCACCCAACCGGCCGCGTCCGCCGGGGCGTTGGCGACGGAGAGCACCAGCCGGAGCCGTCGGCCGGCCTCCTCGGAGTCGAGCCGGCCGTCGTCCAGCAGCAGGCGCACGGCCCGGCCGCGCAGCAGCCCGGGGGCTCCGGTGGCCGGTCCGCCGGCCGGCTCGCGGCGGGCCAGCGAGCCCAGGGCGGCGGCCCAGCGGTCGGCCAGGCCGTCGGTCTCCGGCACGGACCCGGAGGTGGTGTCGGAGGTGGTGGCGGTGCCCGGATCGGCGGCCAGCAGGCCGATCGCGCCGTGCACCTCGTCGAGCCGGCCGCGCATCGTCGCCGCGCTCTCGGCGTCCAGGCCGACGCAGGCGGGCGGCAGCCCGACGCAGATCCGCTCGGCCAGCCCCGAGGCCGCCTCGGCCAGCGCGCCGTGGTCGGTGCCGCGCACGTCGCCGTAGCGCAGCGCGCGGACCAGGGCGGGCAGCGCGCCCGCGAGGTGCGCGACGTCGGTGTCCAGGGCCGCGCAGTCGGCGAGCACCCGCATCACGGCGGGCAGCGCGCCGGACAGCCCGGCCAGCAGACAGGTCTCCACCAGGCCGGTCAGTTCGGCGAGTTCCTCGGCGGCCCGGGCGGTGCCGACGGCCTTGTTGGCCGCCGCCTCCTCGACCGTGGTGCCCCACTGGGCGGCCTCGGCGATCCGGACCGCGAACTCGGGCTGCCAGCACAGCCGCCAGCTCTCCCGGAACGTCCCGGTCGAGTTCACCGAGGAGCGCGCGGGCACGCCCCAGTCCACGCCCAGCAGCCGCAGCCGGTGCAGCAGCCGGGAGCGGGCCGCGTCGGTCTCCTTGCGCAGGTCGAGGTCGACGTCCTTCGGCGCGGCCTCGGGCTTGAGCCGCAGCGAGCGCTGCAACCGGGTCAGGTCGCGCTGGAGCGGCACCGCCGGTGCGGCGTCCGGGACCTCGCCGAGCGCGTCGCCGACCACCAGGCGGTCCCGGACCAGCTCCAGGGCGACGTTCGAGCCCTCGCAGAGCACCGCGCGCACGGCGTCCAGGGTCTCGGTCAGCCCGGCGAGCGGGCGGCCGCGCAGCACGGCCAGGGTCTCGGCGAGCCGGACCGCCTCGATCACGTGCGCGGAGGAGACCGGATGGTCCTCGGCGCGCAGCAGGTCGGCGGCCCGGGTGAGCCAGCGGGGCACCGGGTCCCCGTCGGTGGTGAACAGGTGGTGGTACCAGCCGGGCGACTGCACGCCCGCGCCGTAGCCGGTGGCCTGGGAGAGCCGGCGGTGCGTCCACGGCACCCAGGTGATGTCCGTCCGCACCTTCTTCGGCAGCCCGGCGAGCAGCGCCCGGTCGTGGGCGACGGTGGGCATCCGCTCCAGCGCCGGGACGTGGAAGGCCCCGCAGACCACGGCGATCCGCCGGTGACCGGCCCGCCGGGCGGCGCGGACCTGCTGGCGCATGTACGCCTCGCGCAGCAGGTCCCGGCGGGACTCGCCGAGGCCCTCGGCGCGCAGCGCGCCCATCGCCTCGGCGACGGCGGCGAACGGCGCCAGCGGGTCGGTGCCGGGCGCGCGGTGCTCGAC
>NZ_JBHVET010000587.1:0-5639 GCF_042802135.1 Kitasatospora sp. NPDC057512 | reverse complement strand
GCGGCGGCCGGGGACGCGTTCGCGCTCACAGGCCGGGGCCGTCCGACCGCCCCGCCCGGGCGACGACGGCTCAGCTGCCGTCCCCGCCACCGTCCCCACCGCTGTCCCCGCCGTTGAAGCCCACCTGGCGGCGCCGGCCGCGCCGGGCGCCGCGCAGCGCGTTGCCGGCGCCGAGGGTGAGGGCGGCGGCCACCCGGGTCCAGCGCGGCCCGCCGCGGTCGGCCCACACCACGCAGCCGCACCCCGCGACGACCAGGACCAGCACCCCCACCAGAACCGCACCGACCACCACGGCCACCCGCCTTTCCCTCGACGCCCTACTGCCTGGTAGGACGTGCGGACCGTCCCACCCGGTTCGGCCACGAGGCCGGAGGCTGTGCCAGGATGCGGGTGCCGAACGGCCCAGGTCACCGTACCGGTCGTACGGATCCGTACCGACCGGCCCCACCCGCCGGCCCCACCCGTCAGCCGTACCCCGAGGAGTCACCGTGGCCACTGCCCGGTTCGCCACCCTGCACACCACGGCGGGCCCGATCCGCCTGGAGCTGTTCCCGTTCCACGCGCCGAAGACGGTCCGCAACTTCGCCGAACTCGCCGAGGGCACCCGGGAGTACACCGACCCGCGCACCGGCGAGCCGGGCCAGGGGCCGTACTACGACGGCACGCTGTTCCACCGGGTGATCAAGGGCTTCATGATCCAGGGCGGCGACCCGACCGGCACCGGCACCGGCGGCCCGGGCTACTCCTTCGCGGACGAGTTCCACCCGGAGCTGTTCTTCACCAAGCCGTACCTGCTCGCGATGGCCAACGCCGGCCCGGGCACCAACGGCTCGCAGTTCTTCATCACGGTGGGCACCCCCGCCCACCTCAACCGCAAGCACACCATCTTCGGCCAGGTCGCCGACGCCGCCTCCAAGGCCGTGGTCGACGCGATCGCCGCCGCCCCGACCGAGGACGAGCGCCCGGTCGAGGACGTGGTGATCACCTCCGTGGAGATCGAGCAGTCCTGACCCGGTGCCCGCCCGCCCCTCCTGCCCCACCCGGGACACGGGTGGGGCCGCGCCGGGGGCGTCCGGGGGATCGCTACGCGGACCGGAGGCGCCACTCCTGGATGTCCTTCTCCGCGTAGGGGCGTAGGAGGGCCTTGTCGCTGCCGGCCTGTGCGCCCCCGGTGAGGGCGAGGGAGGGGTGGGACCAGGGGGAGATCTCGACCTGGTTCGACTTCACGTAGTGCACGTCCCACTGCTGGTTCGCGTCGTTCGTGTCGCAGGTCCGGACGGTGACGGGGTCCAGGGTGTCGTTCGGTGCGGTCAGGCACGTGCCCGTCGCCCTGTTCTTGATGAACAGCTTCCCGTCGATCTTGCTCAGGTTCCACTGCTGGCGTTCGTTCGTGGGGTCGGGGGTGGCCACGACGGCCTGGCCGCTGCTGTTGACGTCCAGGTCCACGGCCGGGTCGTTGGGCGGCGGGTAGATCCTGAACCGGTGCCACTCCCCGGTCTGCTGGGCCGGCAGGGCCGTCGGCGGGGCGGCTGCCCCGGCCAGGCCGGGGGTGGCGCCCAGGAGTACGGCGGTGATGGCCGCGGTCGCGATGCGCTTGGCAGGAGACATGGTGGTAGCTCCCATGCGGGTCGTCCCTCGTGGGTGTCCGGGAGGTGGGCGGGCTCTGCCGCGGATGGCGCCGGAGGCTCTGCGGGGCCGACCCGGCTGCCGGGCCTCCGGGGCCCGGCGGCCCGGTGGGCACGGCGGTGCTTCGTACCCACCCGACCAGGCTAGCCAGATGTCGAGCCGCCCGCAGCTCCATGGGAAAGCGCAGGTCAGGGCCGTGTGGGCGGAAACGCGAAGCCGCCGCCCGGTGAGGTCCGGGCGGCGGCACGCGTGGGGTGCGAGGCGCGTCAGGAGCAGCTGTTGAAGGTCGCGCTGGTGTTGGCGATGTAGAGGGTGGCACCGCCGTTGGAGTCGGAGGTGACCGGGATGGTGATGGTGTCCTCGGCGGTCCACGGGATGCCCTGGGCGTCGAAGGTCCAGGTGCCGGTGACCTTGCGGGCGAGCTCGGCGAGCGTCACCCAACCGTACTGCTGCTGCGGGACGGTGACGGTGACGGAGTTGTTGACGCTGCGCGAGCCGCTCCAGACGTTCTGGAAGCTGATGCCGGTCTTGACCGAGGCCTTGAACACTCCTTCGGCGCCGCCGCCGATGTCGCTGCCCAGCTCGGTGCCGATGCTGTTGGACCAGCCGCTGGTGTCGGTGACCGCGAAGGACTGCTGGACGGTGCTGCTGGTGTTGTTGAACCAGATCGCGGAGGCGCACACCCGCGGCAGCGGCGCGGCGGGGGCCTCGCTCTTCGTGGCCCAGGAGCAGGCGGAGATGTTCTTCTGGCACTGCTTGGCGGCGTGGTCGACGGCCAGGTTGCGGGCGGCCTGCGCGAAGCCGGTGGCCCACTGCTGGTTGGCGGTGCCGTTGCAGGCGTACTGGTCGGTCCAGGCGTCGTCGTAGTTGCCGCCGAGCAGCAGGTCCAGGCAGGTGTTGTCGCCGGCGTGGCGGATCATGAACGCGTCGCCGCCGCCGGGCGCGGGCTGGAGGAACCAGCGCTGGCTGGCCTGCCCGGCGCAACTCTGCTGGCGCAGGGCCGGGGTGAAGAAGGCCAGGTCGATGCACTTGCCGGTGTCGTTGTTGACGATGGTGAAGGTGTAGTCCGAGGGGTCGACGTTCAGCCGCCAGGACTGGTGGTAGCCGGGGGCGGAGTTGGTGACGATGTAGGCGCCGTCGCCCATGTTGCCGTTCTGGACGTCGAGTTGGCGCCCGTTGCTGAGCGACTTGATGGTCAGGCACTGCTGCGGCGAGGAGCAGGCGGCGACCGGAGCGGATGCGGACGACGGGGCGGACGCGGCGGCGCGGGCGGGGGCGGCGGTCAGGCCCAGGGCGGCGCAACAGGTCACCAGGAGGGCGGCGAGCAGGCGCAGCCAGGGCGCCGTACGGCCGAGGGGCGTGGTGGGCAAGGGGGTTTCCTTTCGTCGGGGGAGATCGGGGGAGAGGGGAGGTCAGGAGGCGGCGGCGAAGGCCGCCTCCAGGCGCGGGACGTAGTCCACGAGGTCCTGCGCCCAGCAGCCCGCGGTGTGGCCGCCGTGGCAGTCGGCGCCCCAGCCGGTGCCGTCGCCGTAGTCGGTGTAGCGGTACGGCAGGCCGAGCGCGTCGAGGCGCTGCTTGAGGCGCTTGGCGGTGCCCTCGGCCCAGAACTCCATGTCGCCGGGGCTGTTGTTGCCGTTGCCGGTGTAGACGGCGATGCCGGTGTGGTCGAGCACGGCCGCGCGCGCGACGGGGTCGGCGGCGTTCCAGCGCCAGTCGGCGTTGAACACCGGGTACGGGCTGCCGAAGATCGCGTCGCTGGAGACGGTGGGGCCGAAGTCCAGGCCGCAGGGGTGGCCGTCGCTGGGGCCGCAGAGCACGGTGCCGGCGTTGACCAGGGTGGCGACCACGGCACCGCGGATGATCATCTCGTCGGTGGACAGGTCGTTGGCGCCGGACATGGTGAGGACCTGGCCGAACAGGTCGGGGCGGTCCTGGGCGTAGTGCAGGGCGCCGAAGCCGCCCATGGACAGCCCGCCGACGGCCCGGTGGGCGCGGTCGGTGCGGGTGCGCAGGTTGGCGTCGACGAACGGGAGGACCTGGGTGAGGTGGAAGGTCTCCCAGTTCTGCGCGCCGGCGGCGGTGCCCTGGTCGAGCCAGTCGGCGTACCAGCCGCGCAGGCCGCCGTCCGGGATGACGGTGATCATCGACTGGGCGGCGGTCAGCGCCGGGTAGGCCAGGGCCGGGTCGCTCGGGTTGTCCGAGGCGCCGTGCAGGAAGTACAGCACCGGGTAGCGCTTGTCCGGCCGGGACGCGTAGTCGGCGGGCAGCAGGATGCGGATGGTGTGCGGCCCGGCGACCTGCGGGGTGGTGACGGTGATGACGAAGTTGGTGGCGCTGCCGGTGGGGGCGCCGACCTGGGTGAGGCCGAAGCCGTCGGTCAGCGGGGGCGGTGCGTCGGCCTGGGCCCCGGCCCCGGCACCGGCACCGGCACCGGCCCGTACGGCGGGTCCGGCGGCGGGGCCGGTCGCCGCAGTGGCGGACGCGGGTGCGGCGGGTGCGGCGAGCGGGAGCAGGCAGGCGGCCAGGGCGGCGAGAGCCGCGCGGGCGCGCCGGAGCCGGGCAGGGGGCATGGGCGTCCTCGGCCTTCCGTCGTGTCTTCCGTCGTGTGACTGATCCGTCGTGTGACTGATCGCCGTCAACTCTTGCCAGGGGCCCAGCCCGGACGCCAGAGCCCCCGGTGGCGCACCTGGGCCACCGGCGCATGTGCGCCGCCGGTGCGGGTAGGCTCCCTCGGCCCCGCACGGGGCGGGTGCGGGGGCGGCGTGCCGGGGCGGGGCACACGGTGACTTTGGGGGGCGTCGTGCACGACGTACTGGAACCGGAATCCGAACGCGGCCGCGTCTACCACTGCCTGGTCGGCCGGCCGCGCGCCCGCGTACCCGAACTGGCGCGGGAGACGGGCCTGGACGAGGAGGCCGTCCTGGCCGTGCTGCGCGACCTCGCCGACGAGGGCGTCGCGGTCGCCTTCGACACCACCGACAGCGCCGACGACCGCGACCACGCCTGGGAGGCGCTGCCGCCCGCCCGGGTGGTCGAGGCGGTGCTGCAGCACGACGCGCTGCGCCAGGCCGCCGCCCGCCGGGCCGGCGCCGAACTGGAACGGCTCTACCGCTTCGCCCGCCGCGACACCGGCAGCTACGGCGCGCTGGAGGTCGTCGACGATCCGGCCGAGGTGCTGGCCGCCAGCCACCGCCTCCAACTCGCCGCCCGCCACCAGGTGCGGGTCATCGACGTGCCGCCGTACTCCGGCAGCCGCGCCCACTACCTCGACCAGGAGGTGCTGCAGCGCCGCCGGATGGCCGCGGGCGTCGTCTACCGCGCGATCTACCAGGGGTGCGCGTTCCAGGACCCGGTGGCCGGGCCCAACATGGCCCGGATGATCGAGGCGGGCGAGCAGGCGCGGACGCTGGACGGGCCGCCGCTCAAACTCGCCATCGGGGACGACGACCTGGCCATCGTCACGCTGCCCGCCGACGACGGACCGGGCGTCGTCTCGCTGCTGATCCGGCCGTCGGGGCTGCTGAACGCGTTGAGCGCGGTCTTCGAGACGCTGTGGCGCCTGGCCGTGCCCGCCTCGATGGCGGGCGTCGACCCGCGCATCGACGAACGCGACCGGCGGATCCTCACGCTGATGGCCGGCGGCGCGACGGACGACGCGATCGCCCGCAGGTTGGGGCTGGGGCGGCGCACGGTGGTGCGGCGGGTCTCCACCCTGCTGGGCCAGTTGGGGGCGACCACCCGTTTTCAGGCGGGGGTGCAGGCCGCCCGGAGGGGGTGGCTGTAGGCGGGGGCGGCTTTCTGGTGTGGAGGGGAGGGAGTGGGAAGTCGGACCGGCCGACTTCTGGTGCGGGGCGCGCCGGGGGTTTGTCGGCGGGTGGTCTGGTGGGTGGGTTCGGCGAGGCGTGGGTGGGCGTGGGAAGTCGGACTGGTCGACTTCTGGTGCAGGCCGCGCGAAGGGGCTGGCTGTAGGCGCGGCGCCGGCCTGGCTTCTGACGCGGTGCGTCGGCGCGGAG
>NZ_JBHVET010000586.1:0-5669 GCF_042802135.1 Kitasatospora sp. NPDC057512 | reverse complement strand
GGCCGGCGCCGTCCGGGCCGCCCCGCTCACCCCACGACCTCGGTGCTCCACGTGCCGTTCCGCAACGCGGTCTCCTGGAGCTTCCCGTCGCTCAGGCAGACCGTGTAGACGCGGGTGACGCCGCCGTGGTCCACCACCGCCGGCTCGAAGCCGTCGGCCACCTGCTGAACACCGGCGTTCGCCAGGGAGTCCTGTGGCGTCCACCCGTCGCCCGCCGCCTTCGTCTCGGTCAGCAGGCCGTTCCTGTCGACCAGGAACAGGCTGGTGGTCCCGCCGTGCACCAGGGCCGCCGGGGCGGAGCGCGGCGCCGGCACCCGGAAGTCCTTGGTCAGGTCGCGGCGACCCCACCCGGCAGCCTGCGTGCCGCCCGGAGGCGTCAGCCGGGTCTCCGAGAGATGGCCGTCGTCGCGGTTGACGGTGAAGACGCTCGTCACCCCGTCGTGCACCACCGCGGTCGGTGTCATGGCGGACGGCGGCACGTCCTTCATGGGGAAGATGTTCCACTTCTCGTCGGACTTCAGCGACGCCTCCTGGAGCTGCTGGCTCTCCGTGATCGTGTACACCCTGAGGACCTTGTCCGCCACCACCGCCACCGGCGCGGTGCCGGCGGCAACCGGCTTGGCGGGCCCCTGGCCCAGGACCCCGAGGTCGTCCTGCAGGTCCTGCCTGCCCCAGCCCGAGCCGTCCAGGTAGGACCGCCGCAGGTGGTTGTCCACGCCGACGGTGAACACGTTGACCATCCCGTCCAGTACCGCCGCGGTCGGAGTGCTGCGGACCTCCTGATCACCGAGGTCCGCGAACTGCCACTTGCGCTCGGGCTCCAACCGGGCCTCCACCAGGTGCTTGTTCGCGGAACTCACGAAGAACACCCGGACGATGCTCTTGTCGAGCAACGCCACCGGGCGGGTGCCGGCCCGCACCTGGGGGATGTTGGGGTCATCGGTCTTCAGTGGGAAGTCCACCACCCTGACCTGGCCCGGGTCCGGGCTGTTCCGGAGCTTCGCCGCCTCGTGGTCGAGGTCCACGAAGCTCTCCAGGAGCTGCTGGCCCTTGTACGCCGTGAAGACACGGAGGTGCTGGTCGTCGGCCACCGCCGGACCGGCCGCGTTCCCGGGCGTCGCCGGGGCCGTCGTGGCGGCGGCGTCCTGGGCGGGCGCGGAGGCCGAGGGTGTCGCGGAGGGCGAGGGGGCGGCGGAGGCCGAGGGATCCCCGGTGTCCCGGGCGGGCGAGGAAGCCGTGGCGGCGGCGCCGCGGCCGGCGTCGTCATCGCTCCGGAGCAGGGCCCAGGACAGGACCGACGCGCAGACGACGACCGCGGTGGCCAGCGCGATCCGGGTCCGGGGCTCCCGCAGCCGTCCGGGGCGGGGCGTGGTCGGTGTGGGTGTCGGCGTCGCCGTCGGTGTCGGTGCCGGCGCCGATGTCGCCGTCGGTGTCGGTGTCGGTGCCGATGTCGGCGTCGCTGCCGCCGTCACCGTCGGCGTCGATGTCGAAGTCACCGTCGGCGTCGGCGTCGGCGTCGCCGGAGGGGTGACCGGAGGGGCCGCCGGGAGGTCGGGCTCGGTGGGCGTGGCGGCGCCCGCCGGTCCGCCGGTCGGTTCCGCCGCTACGGGGTCGTGCTCCGGAGCGGCGCCCCCGCTCTCCTGCCCGGGGCCGTCGAGCATGGCCAGCCCCGCCACAGCGTCAGGCCGTCCGGCCGGGTCCCGGGAGAGCAGCGCGGTGATCAACGGAGCCAGCCGGCCCGCCCGTCGGGGCGGCGGGACGAGGGCGAGGGCAACCGCGGCGAGCGTCATCGCGGCCGTCTCCCGCCGGAACGGCGACACCCCCTCGACCGCCTCGTAGAGCGTCACACCGAGGCTGAACAGGTCCACGGCCGGGGTGTCCGGCTCCTGGGCCAGCCGCTCCGGTGCGATGTAGTCCAGCGACCCGACCAGGCCCCCGGTGGTGGTCAGCACGGTGCCCGCGTGGTTCTTCGCGAGGCCGAAGTCGGCCAGCAGCACCCCGCCGTCGTCGGCCAGCATGATGTTCGACGGCTTCACGTCGCGGTGGAGGATGCCTACCCCGTGCGCCGCGGCCAGCGCCCGCAGCACCCCGACGGCCACCTCGGCGGCCCGCTCCGGCTCCAACGGCCCGTCGGCCCGGAGCACCTGTGCCAGCGAACGGCCGCGGACCAGCCGCATCACCGTCCACGGGCCGCCGTCCTCCACCACCACGTCGTGCACCGTCACGATGTTGGGGTGGTCGCGGAGCGCGGCCGCATGGCGGGCCTCCGCCATGGCCCGGGCGATGGCCCGCTCGTGCTCGTCCTCGGAGAGGTCCTCCTCCCAACGGACCTCCTTCACCGCGACCTCGGCATCCAGCAGTTCGTCCCTGGCCTCCCAGACCTGGCCCATGCCCCCGGCCGCCAGGGCTCTCACCAGCCTGAACCGTCCGCCGACGAGCCTGTTCGGTGCAGAACTCAACTCCATGCGAAACCCTTACGTGACTGGGCGATGACGGAACGTCAGGTCGAGCGCCGAGCATACCGATGGTGTGCGACGGTTCGGGTCCCGAACCGCAACCGCCCGGCGCCCGGCCCCGATGCCCGCGCCGGTTCGCGCCGGACCGCCCGGTCGGACACGTTGGCACTCGGCCGGCCGTCCAGGCGTGTCACCAGCAGCGGATAGCCTCCGGCGTGAACGAACGGGCTGACGGGAGTGGACGTGGACATCGAGGAGATACTGGACCGGCTCGGCGCGGTCATCGGGCCGCCGCCCGCGGGCGGCGTGGTCCCGGTCCCGTGGGACCTCGGGCCCGAGGTACTCGGTTTCCAACTGCCCGCGGACTACCGGGCGTTCGCCGACCGGTACGGGATGGTCAGCATCAGCGACGAGCTGCACATCTACACACCATCGGCGGCACCCAGTCCCAAGGTCGGGCAGCCGACCGGTTTCGAGGGGTTCCTGTACTACACGACGGAGCCCTACGGGTACTGCGCCTGGCTGGCCGAAGTCTACCGGGACGGGGACTTCGACGAGTGCCCGCACCCACTGTTCCCGGCCGAGGGAGGGTTGCTGAAATGGGGCAACAACTACAACTCGGACCAGTTCTTCTGGTTGATGCGGGGCCCGGACCCGGACCGGTGGCCGGTCGCCGCTAAGTTCCACTCGATGCGGGAGTGGGATGTGTTCGAGGGCGGCTTCCTGGAGTTCCTGCTGGCGGCGGTGACGGAACAGTACCCGTACCACCGGGACGTCGTTCCCGGTGGGATGAAGCAGGTCGGCGACGGCCGCGCCTACCTCCCCGGAGGAGACTGGGCGAAGCACCTACCGCAGTGAATCCCCAGACACGGCCGGCCCCAGCTCGGTGACCCGGCCGCCCCCAACCACCCGCCGCGCACAGGAAGTCGACCCCGTCGACTTCTCACGCGGCCGCTTGGTGATCCGAGCCGGGCGGCCATAAAAGTCGGAGCGGGCGCCGTCGCGCAGGCCCGATAATGATCGCCATGGCCGATGAACCCCTGTCCATCCCCCTCGCCGACCTGCGCCGATCGTTCGACCTGGTACTACGCAACATCGAGGCCGCCACGCCAGGCGACACCCTCGCCCTGGACAAGGACCACTTCTGGTCCGTCCCCGCGGACGGCCTCTACGACGTCTACCAAGCCCCCGGCGAGCTCACGATCGGTCAGCTCTCCGAATCCTGGCAGCACCTGACCGACCTCCTCGCCGAGCCGGATCGCGCGGTGGGGTACCACCTGGTGTGGCTCGCCGACGTCCTGCGGGCGATCGGCCAGGACATCGCGGCCTGAGGTAGTACTGGGCCATTGATCAACTGCATGGCGTGAGGCGCCCGTGGTGGTCGTCGCGGGCGCCCTGACCGATGTCCTTCCGGTCAGCCCAGTGATGCGCTCGCCGCACGCAGTTCGTCCAGGGCCGCCAGGACGTACCCGGCGAGCTCCTGCTCGGCGCCACGGTCGCCCTCGGCGCCACGCTCACCCTCGGCGCCACGGTCGCCTTCGGCCCATTCGGCGTACCCCCGTTTGAAGGCGAGGACGCCCAGCTCGCCCGCGAGGGCCGCGATCGGATCGGGTACGCCGCGGGCGACCAGAGCGGTGGTCATCGCGGCCGCGAGGCTGACGGTCTTGAGGGTGTCACGCTCCTGGAGCTCCGCGCTGGCGGCGATGGCCGCCTTCAGGCGGGGGGCGAGCTCGCGAGTCCCGGGGCCCATCGCGGTCGAGGCGCGCTCGAGGCCGGCGGCGACCGCCTCCAGCGGGCTGGCGTCGCCGGGCGCTTCGGCGATGCCCTCGGTCAGCAACCGGCTCAGTGTCTCCTGCCCGGCGACCAGCAGCTCGCGCTTGTCGGGGAAGTGCCGGAAGAAGGTGCTCTTGGTGACCCCGGCGCGCTCGGCGATCTGCGCGACGGTCGTGGCGTCGTACCCCTGCTCCGTGAACAGGTCGACCGCGGCCACGACGAGGCGTTCACGCGCACCTGGTTCCCATCGACTCATGGGTTCAGCATATGTGACGGGACTCTTGTCCCATCATCCTGCTACGGTGATGGGACAAGAGTCCCATCACTCCGGGAGGATTCCCATGCGCGTCTTCGTCACCGGCGGCACCGGTCTGATCGGTTCCGCCGTCGTCGCCGAGCTCCTCGGCAACGGCCACACCGTGCTCGCGCTCGCCCGCTCCGACGCCTCCGCGCGGGCCGCCGAGGCGGCCGGCGCCGAGCCCCTGCGGGGAGGCCTCGCCGACCTGGACGTCCTGCGCTCAGGCGCCGCCCAGGCCGACGGGGTGATCCACCTGGCCTTCGGCAACGACTTCAGCAGCCCCGAGGCCCTCGCCCGGAACGTCGCCGAGGAGACCGCCGCCCTCACCACCCTCGGCGAGGAGCTCCTCGGCAGCGACCGCCCCCTGGTCACCGTCTCGGGTACGCCCGTGGCGCCGGGCCGCGCCTCCACCGAGGCCGACCCGGTGCCGACCGACGGGCCGGTCGGCGGTCGCGGTCGCACGGTGACGGCGATCCTGGGCCTCGCCTCGCGCGGGGTCCGGAGCACGTCCGTACGCCTGCCGCGCACGGTCCACAACGAGGGCACGGGCGGGTTCGCCGGCCTGCTGACCGACATCGCACGCCGCAGCGGCGTCTCCGGCTACCCCGGCGACGGCACCCAGCGCTGGCCCGCCGTCCACGCGCTCGACGCGGCCGTCCTCTTCCGGCTCGCCCTGGAGCGGGCGGAGGCCGGTGCCGCCTGGCACGCCGTGGCCGACGAGGGGGACGAGGTGCGGGACATCGCGGCCGTCATCGGCCGACGGCTGGGCCTGCCGGTCCGGTCGGTGCCGGAGGAGACCTACGGCCCGCTCGGCCCGATCTTCCGGGCCGACCAGCCCGCGTCCAGCGCCCGCACCCGGCAGGCACTCGGCTGGGAGCCGCGGCGCCCCGGCCTGCTGGAGGACCTGGAGAACATCCGGCCCTGACCGGCGACCGGGGCGGACCGGCCGCCGGCGCAGCCCGCAAGCACCCGCCCCCGTACGGCACTTCACATCCACAGCAAGGTCCACGACAAGCAGGAGGTTCCATCATGGTGGCAGTCGTCTTCGGCGCCCGCGGCAACGTCGGTCGTCACGTGGCCGACGGCCTGCTGGCCGCACACCCGCCAAGTGCCGGAGGCCAACCGCGGTGAGGGCCTTCCCC
>NZ_JBHVET010000585.1:0-5678 GCF_042802135.1 Kitasatospora sp. NPDC057512 | reverse complement strand
GCGCCACGGAGGGGTCACGGTGTCACCTAGCGGTCGTGGTGCGGCCTCACGCCACGGCCGCCCCGACCTGGCTCTGCTGCGGCTGTACGGCCGTTCCGCCCCCGGACGCCCCGGCGGCGTCCGCCCGCCGGGAGCGCTGGACCAGGTGCGCGACCCACCACCCGAGCCCGCGCAGGGCGCAGACCAGCGTGGTGGCGAAGAACAGGGTGTAGACGACGTTGAACACCATCAGGATCGCGTACACGAAGGCGACCGAACTGCCGAACACGAACTGGGCCCGGCCCTTCACCGGCGTCGTGCCCGGGTCGCTGATCATGTAGTTGGTGAACAGCACGAAGGCGACACCGGTCATCGGGCCGAGCGCGGAGAACAGCGCGACGTCCCAGATCCAGTGCCGGAGGAACGCCTGGATGGCGAACGCGCCGAGCCAGCCGACGATCAGCGGGGTCCGTTTGGTGAGCAGCGCGTTGATCACGGTGCCCGCCGTGGCGATGATCAGCGGGATCATCACCCGGAAGAAGGTGTTCGCGTTCTCCGTGAACTCGTAGGGCGGCGCGATGCTGAACCACGAGCCGAAGCACACCAGCGACATCGTGATCCCGAAGTTGGACGGGTTCATGAAGTGCCGCATCCGGCCGGCGATCGGTGCTTGCAGGGCGTGCTTGCCGCCGACGCCGATGACCACGCCGAAGACGATCGGCAGCAGCTGGTTGTTGCCGTAGGTCAGCATGTTGACCGCGAGCGCCGTGATGTGGGCCGGCAGCAGGAACTCGTACACGCCGCGGAACCCGTTCCCGCGGAAGCGGGGGCCGCGGCGCTGGGCCCAGGCGCTGATCAGCTCGAAGGCGATCTCGCAGGCGTAGGCGGTGAACACCGCGACGAAGGGCCACAGCCAGGGCTGCTCGAAGCCGAGCAGGGTGTAGCCGAAGATGTTGAACACGCTGATCGAGAGCGCGAAGTTCCGCAGGGCGAGGTACCGCGGGTCCTTCGGCTTCGCGGGGGCGGCCGGTGCGGCCGCCGGGGTGCCGCCGGCTCGGGGTTGCACGCTCGTGCTCATCGGTTCGGGACCTCCTGGACCTGGTCGGTCAGCACGAGCGTGTGCGTGCCGGGGCTGAGCTGCTCGTTCTTCTCGTGCAGTCCGCCGGCGGCGTCCCGCCACCTGAGGTCGACGGTGACCGGCCCCTGGTGGGCGCCGAGGCCGAAGCGCACGTCGAAGCTGCGGAAGCCGCCGTGGCCGCCCCCGCCGTCGAGCCGGGAGATCTGGGTGCCGGTCGGGGTGGTGACCCGCACGGTGGCGTCGTACGCGGGCGCCCCGGTGTTCACCAGGCCCTGGCCCGCGCCGCCCTCGCCGGTCGGCCGGTAGAGCCGCAGGTTCAGCTGGCTGCCCAGCGCCGGCGCGGTGTTGGCGTAGAAGGCGGGCGGCCCCCACTGGCGGGCCACCGCGAAGTCCAGCCGGCCGGTGCCCGTGGTGTCGCCGGTGGCGAGGCCGCGGGTCGGCGTCGGCACGGCGATGCCCAGCCGGGAGCTGATGTTCACGTACGGGCCGTCGGGGGTCTTGGCGTAGAAGGCGATCGCCTCGTCCCCGGCGATGTCGTCGCCGGGCTGGACGTTGGGCCACATCGCGGGGTTGGACAGCAGGTCGTCGTTGGTCATGGCCATCTCCTGGAGCCACGGCCAGCGGTCGATCTTCCCCTTGACGAAGCCGGTGGCCTGGAGCACCGCGAGGTCGCCGCTGTTGAGGAAGTCGCCCATCTTGGTGTCCCAGCCCCACCCGGTCCAGGCCATGCCGTGCTCCTGGGCCTCCTGGGTGAACGGGGCGATGCCGGCGGCGAGTTTGCGGCGCATGTCGGCCTCGTCCTTGGCCTTGTTGATCCAGAGGAAGTTGCTCTCCTCCAGGCCCCAGGCGACGGTGATGTTGCTGACCATCATGTCGAAGTCGCCGTTGCGGCCGATGTCGCCGAAGTCGACGCCCATGCCCTTGAACGAGCCGTTGCCGAGGACGAAGGACTTGGGCGTGGTCGGCGTGCGCTCGCCCTTGGCCTCGCTGAACTCGATGTGCCCGGGCGTGGACCGGTTGTAGAGCAGGTGCCCGTGTCCGAAGTCGTTGGCGATGTACAGCTCGGGCAGTCCGTCACCGGTCAGGTCGGCGCCCGAGATGGCCAGCGTCCACCCGGTCGACGCGTCGTAGGGGATCGCGCCCTTCTCCTCCACGTACGACGCGGTGGGCTCCGGCCCCGAGGTGCTCTGCTGCCAGCGCAGCACGTGGTCGCCGCCGGCGTTCCTGGAGTTGGACAGCGAGTCGTTCATCACGACGTTGTTCAGCCCGTTCGGGTCGAGCACGTCGGAGTCGGGGAAGTAGTTGCCGATCACGATCGACGGGCGCCCGCTGCCGTCGATGTCGCCGACGTAGTCCGCGTCGGTGTTCCAGCGCGGGCCGTGGTACTTCCCGTCCAGGGACTCCGAGGGCACCAGCTCGCGCGGCACGTAGGAGCCCGCGGCGGGGGTCGTGGCGTCCGACCTGGCCATGAACAGGATCGGCGTGCGGCCCCAGTACGTCACCAGCAGGTCCATCCGGCCGTCGCCGTTGAAGTCGCCGGGCGTGCAGCCGGTGGGCGCCATGGTGTCGTCCATCGGCAGCGGCCTGCCGTCCAGCACGAAGGGCGTGAAGCGGTCGGCCGGCCGGGCGGTCGGGGTGTACGTCACGATCACGCTGTCGGTCCTGGTGTCGACGATGCACATGCCGTCGGCCACGCCGTGCCCGGTCAGGTCGTTGATCGCGATGCTGGCCCCGACCGAGGAGATCCACGAACGGATCTTCTGGTAGGCCGGGTTGACGGTCCGGACCGACCGCATCGGCCGCTGCTCGTAGCCGGGCGGCATCGCGATGGGCAGCTCCTTGAAGCCGTACTGCTTCGCGACCTCTTCCGCCCCGGCCGCCGCGACCGAGGTCCGTACGGCGAAGAACAGCGAGGTGGCCACCATTATCACCACCAGGCCTGGAATCAGTCTGCGGATTCGTTCACGGTACGCCACCGGGTTCCCCTCTCGACGGATCGGATACGACCCCGTGCCCGCGCCGCGTGAATGACGCGGCCGAAACCTCCTGCTGACAGGAGGGTTCCGGGATGACGGAATTCACGACCCGAAATGCGCCGGCGAAAAGCACGTCACGCGCGGGTCTACGGTACGAGGATGTACGCAAAGCACTCGGAATCGCTACTTCCCCGTTGCTCAGCGGGAGGAACGGCGGCCGCCGCCGGACCCGACGGCCGACCCGCGGCCGCACGACGAAGCGCCCTCCCGCGCGCGTGACGCGGAAGGGCGCTTCCAGGACTCAAGGGAGGATCGCGGGGGGGTGAATGACCTCTCCCGTCCGCCGGTTCACCATGTCACCGGTCAGGCGTACGTGACGACCGCGCGGAAGCGCGCCTCACCCCGCTCGACCCGGTCCAGCGCCTCGGCGACCCGCTCCTTGGGGAAGGTCTCGACCAGCGGCGTGACGGCCCCGGAGGCGACCAGGTCGAGGGTCTCGGTGAGCCGGTCGAGGCCGTTGTGGGTGGCGCCGATCACCTGCTGGCGCTGCGCCCAGAACGGGCTGGTCGGCGGGATGGCGAAGGACTCGGCCGGGTCGATGGTGGCCAGCACCATCCGGCCGTTCGGTCGCAGCCCCTGGAGGGCCCCGGCGGCGGCCCGGTAGGAGGTGCCGGTCACCAGGACGACGTCGGCGCCGCCGATCCCCCGCAGCCCGTCTCCGTCGGCGACCACGTGGTCCGCGCCCAGGGTCCGGGCCAGCCGGTGCTTGTCCGGCGAGCGGGTGACGGCCACCGTCTCGAAGCCGCCGGCCCGGGCGAACTGCACGGCGAGGTGGCCGAGTCCGCCGATCCCGAGCACCGCGACCCGTTCGCGCGGTCCGGGATCAGCGGCGCGCAGCGCGCTCCACGCGGTGTAGCCCGCGCACAGCAGGGGGGCGGCGGTCTCGTACGGGACGGCGTCCGGCAGCAGCACGGTGCTCGCGGCCGCCACCGCGACGTACTCCGCGTGTCCGCCCTGCACGGTGAGGCCGCTCATCACGGCCTCCGGGCAGTTCATCCCGGACTGCCCGGAGAGCGGGAGGTTGAGCCGGCAGTACGCGCACCGGCCGCAGGTCGCCTGCACCCAGGTGGCGCCGACCCGGTCGCCGACCCGGCGGCCGGTCACCCCGGGGCCGACCTCGACGACCTCCCCGGCGGCCTCGTGCCCGACCACCACCGGATCGAACGCCGGGAAGGGGAACACCCCCTGACTGACCAGCAGGTCGTTGTGGCAGACCCCGCAGGCGTGGACCCGGATCAGCACCTGGCCGGGACCGGGCCTCGGGGTGGGGATCTCGCGCAGCTCCCAGCGCGCCTTGGCCTCGGGTACGACGGCTGCCCACATCGGCCGAACCACCTTTCCTGTCAACTGCTCTGCGGCCCGAGCCGGACCGGAAGGGTCTGGACGCCGTTCATGATGAAGGTGGCCTGCGGCGCCAGCTCCTCGGCCGGTACGGCGAGTTCGAGGTCCGGGAAGCGCCGGAACAGCGCGGCGAGGGCGGTCTCGGCCTCCATCCGGGCCAGCGGCATGCCGATGCAGCGGTAGACGCCGTGGCCGAAGGAGAGGTGCTCCTTGTTCGGCCGGGTGGCGTCGAAGGCGTCGGCGTCCTCCCCGTGGACGGCGCGGTCACGGCCCGCCGCCGCGAAGTTGATCAGGACGGGCTCCCCCTTGGCGATGGTGACCCCGCCGAGCTCGATGTCCTCCACCGCGAAGCGGAACGGCAGGTGCGCGACCGGTGCCTCGGCGCGCAGGCTCTCCTCGATCACCTCCGCCCAGCCCACCGCGCCGGACCGCAGCAGCGCCCGCTGGTCGGGGTGGGTGAGCACGGCGCGCACGGTGTTGGCGAGCAGGTTCATCACCGGCTCCGTCCCGGTGGCGAGCAACAGGTGCAGGGTGCCGACCAGTTCGGAGTCGCTCAGCCGGGATCCGTCCTCCGCCTGGGCCTGGACCAGGTCGCTGGTCAGATCGTCCCCGGGGTCGCGGCGCTTGCCCTCGACGAACTCCAGCATCTCACCGTGCCACCGCTCGACGTTGGCCGCGGACTCCTCCGGGCTGATGGTGGTGTCGACGTTCACCTCGCCGCCGCGCAGCATCCGCTCGCGGTCCCCGGCCGGCACGCCGAACAGGTCGCAGATCACCCGGGCCGGCATCGGGTGGGCGAAGCGGGCCTTGAGGTCGACCACCTCGCCGGGCGCGCGGCGGCCGAGGTCGTCCAGCAGCTCGTCGACGGCCTTCTCCACCTCGGCCCGCATGGCCTCGACCCGGCGCGGGGTGAAGGCGCCGGCGGTCAGCCGCCGCAGCCGGGTGTGGTCGGCGCCGTAGCGGGTGGTGAGGTTGTCCATCAGCACCCAGCCGATGAGCGGGAAGTCCGCGCCGATCCGGCCCTCGGCGAACGCCGCCCAGTGCCGGCGCGGGTCCTTGGACAGGCGGTGGTCGGCCAGGGCCCGCCGGGCGGCGTCCTGGCCGGTGATCGACCAAGCCGGTACGCCACCGGGCCGTTCGATCCGGGCGACCGGGCCGTGCGCCCGGCTCCGGGCGCCCGCCCCGGGGATGTCACGTCCGGCGCGGTCGATGAAGACGGGGGCGGGGCGTGCCACGGAAGCCAC